>DATIGE010000008.1 GCA_035454885.1 bacterium | reverse complement strand
CTTGACTCGGTTCTCCATTTTGGGGGATACCCCCCTCCCATGATCACCAAAGACGAAGCCCTCAAATACCACTCCGAAGGCCGCAAGGGGAAGGTCGAGGTCGTCCCCACCAAGCCCTGCGAGACCCAAAAGGAACTCTCGATGGCCTACACGCCCGGTGTCGCCGAACCCTGCCTCGAGATCGAAAAAGACCAAAAAAAATCCTTCGAGTACACGGCCCGCGGCAACCTCGTCGCCGTCATCACGAACGGCACGGCGGTTTTGGGATTGGGCGATATCGGCCCGCACGCGGCCAAGCCCGTCATGGAGGGCAAGGGCGTCCTCTTCAAACAATTCGCCGACATCGACGTTTTCGACATCGAAGTCGACGCGAAGGATCCGGCCCAGTTCGTGAGCGTGGTGAAGGCCCTGGAGCCCACGTTCGGCGGCATCAATCTGGAGGACATCAAGGCCCCCGAGTGCTTTTTCATCGAGGAACAATTGATCGAAAAGATGTCGATCCCGGTTTTTCACGACGATCAGCACGGGACGGCGGTCATCATGTCGGCGGGGCTGATCAACGCGCTCGAGGTCCAGGGCAAGAATCTCAAGGACATCAAGGTCGTCTTTTCCGGCGCGGGTGCGGCGGCCATCGCGTGCGCCAAACTGGTCATGGCGTTGGGGCTCAGCCGCGAACAAGTGACGCTGGTCGACCGGCAGGGAGTCGTTTACGAAGGGCGTCCCAATCTTGAGCCCATCCGGGGCTACTTCGCCAGGAATACGAAGATCCACACCTTGGAGGAAGCCATGAAAGGCGCGGACGTCTTTATCGGCGTCTCGAGCAAGGACCTGGTGACGCCGGCGATGGTCAAGAGCATGGCGGCGAAACCCATCCTGTTCGCCATGGCGAATCCCGACCCGGAGATCCGTTATCACGACGCCATCCAAGTCCGCTCCGACCTCGTCATGGCCACCGGCCGGTCCGACTTTCCGAACCAGGTCAACAACGTCCTGGGTTTTCCCTACATCTTCCGGGGCACCCTCGACGTCGGCGCGGTGAAGATCAATCAAGAGATGAAGCTCGCGGCCTCGAAGGCATTGGCGGCGTTGGCCCATGAAGAGGTTCCGGAAGAAGTGTGCCGGGCTTACGGCGTGAAGAACCTCGAATTCGGGCCGGCATACATCATCCCGAAGCCGTTCGACCCGCGTGTCCTCTTGTGGGAGGCGCCTGCGGTGGCGGAAGCGGCGATCGCCAGCGGGGCGGCGACGCGGCCTTACGTGAGCAAAGAGGCCTATCGGAAATCGTTGGAGAAGATTCAGGCCAAGCGCCGGAGCGCGGCCTATCCGGAGTTTCGCGACGAGGCTGTGACCCGCGAAGAACTGAAACGGGAGATCCGCGATGAGATCAAGGCCCGTGTCCCCGTTCAACGATAATCACCGCAACTTTTACGATCCCATCTCGAAGAGGCGCGAACACCAACGCCCTTCGGCGTCTGGCGCGATCAGGCATAGAGATGTGTCAAGGAGCTGAACGTGAATCCTTCGTTAATCATTAGCCGCTACCATCTTCCCGGCACCGAATACTTCAACGGCATGCGTGCCGCAATGCCGCTCGAGACGCTGGCCGGTTACGCCGAGTCCTACCGCCGCGCGACCCTGTACGGGCCGAATCTCCGGAACGAAATGGACGTGCCCCTCTCGGGCTCCCACGAGTACTCCCCCTTCGGCGCGGGCATCGTGGAAAGAATCCGCGAATTTCCCGAGGAGGCCCATCACCTCACGGGTCGCTGGCAGAGGGCGCTCGTGGCAAGCCCGGCCACGGCCATTCTTGGGTTGGGCAGCGCGTCGGTTTCGCGCGACGAGGTGATCCGGGCGGAAGCCGCCGATGTCATCATGCAGGGCAAGGCGAAATTCTTTTTGGAGACGGCGGGCGTCAGCGCGACGCCGCTCTGCTTTCGCAGTTATCTCACCAAGGACCAGTTGGAGGCCCTTGACCGGTTGGACAACTCCCGGCGGAAGAACCAGGCGCGCATCTGGCGGGCGCTCAACTTCGCGGAGGCGGTCAAGGCCATCGCCTGCAATTTCGGTTTCATCAATATTGAGGACGCCCAGGGACGCGACCTTCCGTTGATCTTCGGCGTGTTGGAATGCCTGGCCGGTGAATGCGCCATCTGGTCGGACGACAAGCAGGGGACCGGGGTCATCACGGCGGCGGGATTCTTGAGCTGGATGAAAGTCACGAACCGCAAGCCCGAGAATTGCCGCGGGATCATCCTCGGGGCGGGGGCCGGCGCCATGGGCGTCTATGACGAGCTCGTCAATCACGGCATCTTGCCGGAAAACATCCTGGTGACCGACAGCAAGGGCGTTCTTCATGAAGGACGGGCGGACGTCGAAGACGACGAGTACAAGAGGAGGATGCGCCACGGAATCAAGGAAGGCGCGGAACTGGAAGAATTCGCCCGGGGCGCGGATTTTGTCGTCAACCTCGGCGCGAAGGAGAGCCTGACCGACGATCTCGCCCGCACGGAGATCATCGCGCGCGCCTTGGCGCCGAATCCCCTCTTTGCCCCCATGACGAATCCCGAGCCGGGCGTCACGCCCGACATGCTCGCGGCCGTTCGTCCGGACGCCCATTACGGAAGCGGCAACCAGCAGTACATCAACACCTTCAACAACTTCACCGCTTTCGGACAGATCGGGGCCGGCGTCCTGATGTCGATGGCGGGGGCGGTGACGCCCGGCATGACCAAGGCGGCGGCGTTGGGCATTTCGCGGGTGGCCGAGATGGACCCGCGATTCGGGAAGAACCATCTTGTCCCCAAGGCGACCGACATCCGTTTGATCGAGCATGAAGCCGGCTCCGTGGCGCGGGCGGCCGCCCGCGACGGGGTGTCGCTCCGGACGGGGAAGTTGCCCACGAGCGCGCAGCTCGAGCGCTTTGACGCGGAGATCTCGGAGATGGTCCGATTTCGGACGGCCTTCGTGCAGAACCACCGGGACGAGGCCGACGCGCGCGGCCGAAAATATTTCGAGATGCGCTATCCCGATCGTTTTGCCCCCTTCTATCTGAGCGATGAGAGGGAAGGGGAAGGGAGGCCGGAGTATTACGTCCCGCCGGAGATCGAGCGGACGGAGTTCGAGCATTTGGCCCGGCAGCTCGCGTTGAAAGAGGAGCGGTGGCAGCGTCTTCTGCTGGAAGACGGGCGTTTGCACCCAAAGGCCTTGACGACGGTCTTGAACGAACTCAAGCCCGCGACCCGGGGAGAAAGCGAGCAGGCGAAGATCGCTTATCGCGAGCTCTGCGTCATCGTGAACATCGCCACCGTCTGTCCCGCGCTCGGCTTGGCGCTCGCCTTGCGCCGCACGCGCGTGCGTCCCGAGAACGCGGAGAAGAAGGGCCCGACCGTCTTCCACCGCGAGGCCATCTTGAGCGTGGTCCTCCGGGAAGTGCCCGAGGCCCGCAAGGCGATCTATTCTTCCTTTCACAGCATCCCGGAGATCGGTCATTACAACGTCGGCAAATAGGTCCCGGGGCTTCGCCCCGCCCCCCAAGTCCCCGGAATCGGGGCGAAAACCCCCCACCGCCTGAAATCGTTCAAGACGCACCGCAACATTTTCTTTTAAATTTCGATAACTTAGACAAGGACGGCGGGAGGCGGTTCATGGTATCCTTCTTGCAGAAGTTACATAAAATGCGTCAATTTCTTGGAATCCTTCTGGCGGGCCTGGTGATCGTGACGGCCTTTTCTTCCATCGCCTCCGCCGGAGAGACCTCCGTGAGCAAGTCCCGGACCGGGATCGCTCCAGAAAAACAACCGGAGGCCCCTCTTTCCGGGAATCAAACGGCCTTCGCCCCCGACGGTTTCGCCCGCGACGTCATGAACCTCATGACCGGCATCCGTCATCCTCTCGATGAATCCACGAGCCTGACCATCCAGGCCGGCAAGAGCCTCAAGATCGGTGTGACCTTCTAATCCCGCACGTATTCCGGAGAATACGGAATTTCCCCGACTGGTCCCAAGTCTCGTTGATCGGGTCATCCAAATCCCTCATCATGGCGTCTAATGGGTATGGACTTGAAAGGCAGAGCCGTTCTCATTCTGCTCTCTTCGGCCCTCTGGTTCCTGATCGCGAAAGTCTTCCTCGCGCCGGGAGTCCCGGCGGCGGGAGCGGGACGAGGGGACCCCGCGGCCGGCTTCGAGGGCGAGCCCGACTTTGTGCAGGAAATCATGAACGACGTGGCCAACTCCGTGGTCGCCTCTTATTAGGGAAGGCTCTTGATTGTTAAGGGCCAAGGGCCGATCATAGCCCTCGATTTCAAGAGGGGGGCCTATGCGCATCGTTCTTCTGTTTCTCGTTTCATTTCTCATTATCCCGTCTCTCCAAGCCGCCCCGGGCGATCCCGACACAAGCTTCGACGTGGACGGCCTGGTGACCGCAGACTTCTTCGGCGAGATTGATTTTGCCTGCGACCTCGCGATTCAGCCGGACGGGCGGATCCTGGCCGCCGGAGAGGCCGATCATCCCTCTACCTATGATGTCGCTCTGGCCCGGTATCTTCCGGACGGCAGTCCGGACTCCAGTTTCGATGGGGACGGCAAACTCACCCTTCCGGTAGGGACCATCGGGGCATTGGCCCTGGGTGTGGCCCTGCAGCCGGACGGCAAGATCGTTATCGCCGGCACCGTGGACACCGCCGGTGGGAACGACGCGTTGGTCGCCCGGTTCCTCCCCGATGGAAGCCCGGATACGACCTTTGACGGCGACGGGATCTTCACGGCGACCCCAGCCACCAACAGCGACCTTTCGGACGTGGCGCTCCAGCCGGACGGGAAGATCGTGGCCGCCGGACGCGCCGGGACGGACATTCTCGTGATGCGGCTCAACGCGGACGGGAGTCCCGACGCCGCCTTTGACGGCGACGGAGTGGTGATCACGCCGATCGGGTCCGGCAATGATAACGCGAATGCCGTCGCTTTGCAGAAGGACGGAAAGATCCTCGCGGCCGGATCATCCGTCGGCGCCAACGAGGATTTCGCCCTCGTCCGCTATGATTCGGATGGAAAACTCGATACCAGTTTCGGCGGGGGAGACGGCATTGTGACGACGCCGATCGGCTCGGGTCTCGATCGCGCGACGTCGATGGTCGTCCT
This sequence comes from bacterium, assembly GCA_035454885.1. Taxonomy (NCBI): domain Bacteria; species bacterium. The sequence continues at coordinate 14,636 of DATIGE010000008.1, read as the reverse complement.
GCCCGACGGGCGGATCGTCTTGCACGGCTTCAGCGGCCCGGGCAACCTGTTTGCCCTGGCGCGGTACAATCCGGATGGCACCCCGGACGTGTCCTTTGATGGCGACGGGAAGATTCTCATCCCCCTGTCATCGGGCGTCGACGAAGGAAGCGGTCTAGCCGTGCAGGCGGACGGAAAGATCCTGGCCTTCGGGAATGCCGACGTCGGCGGCGGCAATAAGGACCTCTTCCTTGTGCGGCTCAATCCCAACGGGTCCCTGGATGCGGGCTTCGGGGGCGGCGACGGGATCGTCTCCATGGACGCGGGAACGGTCCAAGATGGAACCGGCGCCATCGCCCTCCAGCCCGACGGGAAGATCGTAGGAGTGGGTTTCAACGCCAACGATTTGGTCGTCGTCCGCTTCGAAGGGGACAGCGGGGACGTCTCGATCGTGAAGTCCGCGGATGCCGCAACGGCTGAGGTGGGCGACCCCGTGACCTACACGCTGACGGTCAAGAACAACGGCTCCTCGGCAATCGGAGGCGTCACCGTGACCGACGCCCTCGATTCCAAGCTGACGCTCCAGTCGGCCACGCCCGCGGCCGGGACCTGCTCCGGGACCGCGACGGTGGTTTGCGACCTGGGGACCATGGCCGCCGGGGCCCAAGCCGATGTGACGCTGGTCGTCAGGCCGAACGCCGCGGGGACCATCGCCAACCAGGCGACGGTGACGGCCCAGGCGGTCGACTCCAACCCCGCCGACAATACCTCGGCCCCCGTCAGTCTCACGGTGACCGTTCCGCCCGGAGGGACGACGACGGGGGGGGCGGGAGGCGACGGCGGCGGTTGCAGCCTGATTCGCTAGAGGAGGAACTCATGTTTTCCATCTTTCTGCTCTTTCTTACACTCTATCTTTCCCATGTTCCGGCCCTGCACGCCGCACCGGGGGACCTCGATCCGTCTTTCGGGACCGGCGGGGTCGTCATCGCAAACCCCGGAATTGTCGGGGGCTTTGAAAGCGCGGTGGCCTTGGACGCCCAAGGCCGGATTGTGGTCGCCGGCACGCTGGACATTATAGAAAACAGCGATTTCCTCGTGGCGCGTTTCAACGCCGACGGGAGCCTCGATGCGGATTTCGGACCAGGCGGGCCGGACGGGAGCGGTTTCGTGACGACCGATTTCGCGGGGGATGCGGATTCTGGAAGCGCCCTCGCCATCCAAGGCGACGGGAAAATCGTCGTGGTGGGATACTCGTTACAGGTCTTGTTCAGCGATTTCGCGCTGGCCCGCTACCATCCGGACGGAAGCCCGGACACGGACTTTGGGCCCGACGGAACCGGCCAGGTCCATACCGATTTTGACGAGCCGGGCGGCAGCAGTGACGTCGCCCAGGCCATGGCGATTCAGGATGACGGGAAGATCGTCGCGGCGGGATTCTCCGACAACGATTTCGCGCTGGCCCGGTACAACCCGGACGGGAGCCTGGACGCGGACTTCGGTCCCGGCGGCGCCGACGGGGACGGCAAGGTGACGACGGACTTGGGGAGCACCAACGAGGGTTTCGAAGCCGTTGCGATCCAGCCGGACGGAAAGATCGTCGCGGCGGGCAGCTTAGAATTGGCCAACTTCGATTCCGCGATCGTCCGATACAACCCGGACGGCACGTTGGACCCGACCTTCAATCCCGGGGGTCCCGTTCCCGGTGCGGTCGTCGCTGACTTGAACGGCACGGGGTTGGAGGACGCCGTTTATGATCTCGCCCTCCAACCAGATGGCAAGATCGTGGTCGTGGGGGAAGCCGATTTCCTCGAGTATGACATCATGGTCGCCCGATTTGATTCGAACGGAAGCCTGGACGACGGCTTTGGAGAAAGCGGTGTGGTCTTTACCGACATCGGCTTGGACGACTTCGGGGAGTCGGTCGTCCTCCAGGCGAACGGGAAGATCCTCGTGGGAGGCTCCGCGGAGATCGGAGAGAGTTTCGACGACTTTGCGCTCGTCCGCTACAACGCCGACGGAAGCCTTGATACCGGCTTCGGGGACGGCGGGATCAGCACGGACGATCTTGGGGGGGAGGACAACGGCCTTACGGATTTGGTGCTGCAACCCGACGGGAAGATCGTCGCCGCAGCGTTTCCGTTTTCCAGCGACACCCGCGACTTCGCCGTGGTCCGTTATTTGGGGGATCCGCCTTCCGTGATCTGCGGCAACGGCGTCGTCGAGACCGGCGAGGAATGCGACGACGGCAACACCGCCGGCGGCGACGGCTGCAGCGCGGCGTGCGCGGATGAGGACGGCGAGCCGTCCTCGGGCGGCGGCTGCAGCCTCGTGCGGTAGGATGCCCGTGTAACCGGCCTTAGTATACGTCTGAATTCACTTTTGTGATCGTGTCCGCCTCCCCGCTTGATCTCCTTTCGCCCCTTGAGCAACATGTTTTTCAAGGGGGTCTCTATGCGCTTCATCCTCAACTTATTGGGCCTGACGGCCGGTTTCCTCATCCCGATCTTTTGGGTCCACGGCCTTCACGCGGCCCCGGGCGATCTGGACACCACCTTCGGTGGCGGCGACGGGATCGTCACGACCGACATTTCCGGACTCGAGGATGACGGCATCGCCATGGCCGTCCAAGACGACGGGAAGATCCTCGTGGCGGGGGGGGCAACGACCGGGGCCGATGTGGACATAGCCGTTCTCCGCTACAATACCGACGGCAGCCTCGATAGCGGATTCGACGGGGATGGAATCGCCCTGACGAGTTTCGGTCTCTTGGACATCGCCCTGGCGATGGCCGTTCAGGACGACGGCCGGATCGTGGTGGCGGGGGGCACCTTGGACACCGGTCAGACGGTCCTGGTGCGCTATAACCCGGATGGCAGTCTCGATCCCTCTTTCAGCGGCGACGGGAAGGTCACAACGGACGTCGTCGGAGGCGTCACCGAAGCCGCGGCCGCGCTCGCCGTTCAAACCGACGGCAAGATCGTGGTGGCGGGGGGAAGCAGCGGAGCGGAGGGCGCTTTCATCACCCGTTACGACGCCGACGGAGGCCTCGACACGACCTTCGACGGGGATGGGATCGTTCTGACCGACTTGGGAACGGATGACCTGGATTGGAGCGAAGTCGCGATCCAGCCGGACGGGAAGATCCTCGTCGCCGGCGAGATGAAATCGGGAGATTACGATTTTGCCTTCGGCCGCTTCAACGCGGACGGCAGCCCGGATGCAAGTTTCAATGCCGGAGGCTCCGTCCCGGGCCTTCTCTTCATCGACTTTGCGGAGGCGGGTGAGGGCGACGGCGCCTTTGGGATCGCCCTCCAGCCCGACGGCAAGATCCTGGCGGTGGGGTATACGGGAAATGCAAACGCCGACTTGGCCTTGCTCCGGCTGAACGCGGACGGAAGCCTGGACACGTCCTTCGGCGGGGACGGCAAGGTCTCGACCGATCTGGGTCATGCGATCGATGTCGGTCGCGGGCTCGCCCTCCAGGCCGACGGAAAGATCCTCGTGGTAGGGGCCTCGGGCGATGACTACGCCCTGGCGCGATACAACACCGACGGGTCCCTTGATACCGCCTTTGCATCCGGCGGGTTCAAGGTCGCCGATGTCGGAGGAGGGGCGGAAGACGCCCTGGGCACTCCCGTGCTCCTTGCCGACGGCCGCTTTCTCTCGGCAGGATTCACGGGTTCCCCCGCGACCAGCCGCGATGTCCTTCTGATGCGTTTCTTGGGTGACACCGCCGATCTGAGCGTCCTGAAAACGGCCGAGGACTCCGAGGTCTCCGACGGAGACCGGGTCGATTTTTCGATCACCGTCACCAATGAAGGGCCGGGATCCGTCGGAGGCGTGGTCCTGACGGATGCGCTGCCCTCGGGTCTTGACTTGGAGGCATCCTCCCTCACGGCCTCCCAGGGCTCGTGCAGCGGGTCGGTGGACCTCACCTGCGATCTGGGAACGCTCGCCAACGGCGGGACGGCGACCGTCAGCTATTCGGTTGTCGCGAATACGGTGGGCACCCTCACCAACGCCGCCGCAGTGACCGCGCAGGGGATCGATCCCGTGATCCTCAACAATTCCTCGTCCGCCATCGTGACGGTCAAGGAGGGCGGCGGCTGTTCCTTGTTGCGCTGAGCGTATCAAAAATCCTTCATCCCGGAGGCCGTCGTTTGATAGAATCGAAACGATGACCCTCCCCTCCACCAGGGGCCCGGCGCGATCGGATGACGCGGAAGCGCTTCCACGGGAGAAGCTCCTGGAGATCTACTATTACCTTCTCCTCACACGCACCCTCGAAAACAAGATCGCCTACATCTGTCAGAGCCAAAACCCTCAAGCGCCTTTGATCATCGGCAAAGGTTATCTCTCGACGGGGCAAGAGGCGATCTCGGTGGGAGCGGCGATGGCGCTTGTTGACGGCGACTGGCTGGCGCCTTCCCACCGCGACATGGGAGCGCACCTGGTGCGGGGCATCACGCTCAAGCAGGTCTTCGCGCAGTACTTCTGCCGCAAGAGCTCCCCGACGCTCGGGCGCGACGGGAACGTCCATTTCGGTGACGTCTCGAAAAACATCCTAAGCTTCGTCTCGCACATGGGGTCTTGGCTGCCGGTGGCGAACGGCGTGGCGGCGGCGATGCAGTACAGAGGGGAGAAGGGGGTCGTTCTCACCTCCTTCGGCGACGGGGCGTCGTCCCAGGGCATCGTCCACGAAGCGCTTAACTACGCTTCGGTCTTCAAGTTGCCGGTCGTCTTCGTCATCAATAACAATCAATACGCGATCTCGACGCCTTTGCACGAACAGTCGGCCGTGGAGAACCTGGCGCTCCGCGCGGCGGGCTACGGCATGCCGGGGAAGACGATTGACGGCAATTCGGTCCTGGACGTCTATAAGGCGGCGAAGCAGGCGGTGGACCGCGCCAGGGCGGGGCAGGGCCCGTCGCTCATCGAATGCAAGACGTTGCGCATGGGAGGACACGGCACTCACGACCCGGCGACCTACGTCCCCAAGGACATGATCGAGAGCTGGAAGAAGAAGGACCCGATCGTGTCCTTCCGGAAATACCTGGAGGAGAAGCACGGCCTTTCGGAGACGGAGGAAAGGGCGATCGAGGAGAGAATCGAGAAGGAGATCGAGGAGGCGGTGGAGTGGGCGAGGACCCAGCCGCTCCCGCAACCGGAGGACCTGCCGAAGAACCTGTGAGGGGGCATCGATGAATCCATTATTCCTTATTTTTCTGGTCTTGGTTCCCTCCCTGTCCTGGGCGGCGTCCGGCGAGCCCGACGCGACCTTCGGGGGCGGGGATGGCATCGTTCAAACGCCCTTCGCGGTATCCTCCTTCGCCGCCGACCTCGAGATCCAGAAGGACGGGAAGATCGTCGTCGTGGGAACGGCCGACGAGGGAACGGGTTCGGATTTCGCCGTGATCCGCTACCATGCCGACGGAAGCCTGGACGACACCTTCGGCACGGGGGGCATCGTCCTCACGCCCGTCGTTCCCAACGAGAGCGACGCGGCCCGGGCTCTCGACATCCAGGAGGATGGGAGCCTGATCGTGGCCGGCAAGTCCTCGTTCAACGATTTCGTCGTGGTCCGCTACTCATCGGCAGGAGTCCTGGATCCTAACTTCGGCCAGGGCGGCGTTTTTCGGCTGCCCGGCGCGGACATTTCCGATTCGCTCGGCGGAATGGCCGTCCAGCCCGACGGCAAGATTATCCTGGGCGGCGTGAGGAACCAGGCCATCGCGGCGCTCCGGCTCCTCGCCGACGGTAGCTCCCTCGATCCGGACTTTGGAACCGGAGGAATCGCCACGGCCTCACTTGGAGGGGACGGAGGGGAGGGCCGCGCGATGGCCCTTCAGCCGGACGGCAAGGTCCTCGTCGCCGGCAGGAATTTCACCGATCAAGATACGGTCGTGGTTCGTTTCGACGGAGAAGGATCCCAGGAGATGGGCTTCGGCGGCGTGGGTTTCGCCCAACAGTCCCTCGTTCCGGGCATCGATTGGGCGGAGGCGGTCGCCCTCCAGGACGACGGCAAGATCGTCGCGGCCTGCCTGACCTCCGGTGTCACGAACGACATGGGCGTTGTCCGGTTCAATGGGGACGGCACGCCCGACCCGGGTTTCAGCGGGGACGGTTTTTTGGTCGAGCCCTTGGCCTCCGGCCAGGACATCGCCAACGGCCTCGCCTTTCAGGCGGACGGGCGCATCCTCGTGGTGGGATCGGCCTACGAGGGCATGGAGGGGGCGTTCGGCGTGATGCGTCTGAATCCGGACGGTTCGCTCGACGGATCTTTCAGCGGGGACGGCAAGAACCGGGTTGTGGCGGGCGCGGACGCCGAGGCCCGGGCCGTGGCCGTCACGAGCGACGGACGCATCCTGATGGCCGGCGTTGCGGGCGACCAGATCACCTTGGTCCGCCTGGAGGGCGATTCCGCCGACCTGAGTGCGACGCTCGGGGCCGATCCGGCCGGGGTCGAAACGGGGGACCCCGTGACGCTGACGGCCGTGATCGCGAACGGCGCCGGCATCCCCGTGGGCGGCGTGACGTTGGCGGCTTCGATCCCATCGGGATTGACCGTCGAAGGGACGACGCCTCCGTGTACGGGGACGTCGGAACTTGAGTGCCCGTTGGGACTACTCGCGGCAGGGGGGGCGGCGACGGTGACGATCGAGGTCCGCGCGAACGCGGCGGGGACCTTTTCGCCCCAGGTTTCCGTGAGCGGCCAGGCGGTCGACCCGAACTCAGGGAACAACACGGCGAGTGTCTCCATCACGGTGACGGAACCCGGGCCGGGACCGGGACCTGAACCGGGGTCACCGACCTCGTCTTCGGGGGGATGCTCGCTGGTGTTTTGACCGTGTAGGGGCGAATCTCGTATCAGCGATAGCAGCCCCGTAGTTAGGGGTCGCCCCAGACGCGCTCGGGCGAACACAAGGTTCGCCCCTACAAGGGGACAAGATGCCCGTTATGACCTACGGCGAAGCGATTCGAGACGGCATGCGCACCGCGATGCGCGCCGACGACCGGGTCTATCTCCTGGGCGAGGACGTGGCCGAGTACGGCGGGGTCTACGGGATCACCAAGGGCCTGGTCGACGAGTTCGGCAAGAGACGCGTGAAGAACACGCCGCTCTCGGAGCTCGCGATCATCGGAGAGGCGGCGGGCGCGGCCATCGCCGGCTTAAGGCCCATCGCCGAGATCCAGTTCTCCGACTTCATCACGAGCGGGTTCTCCTCGCTCGTCGACTACGCCGCCCCGTACTTTTTCCGGACGGGCACGCATGTGCCGATGGTGGTGCGGATGCCGTTCGGCGGAGGGCTCCGCATCGGTCCTTTCCATTCGAAGTGCCCCGAGGCCTGGTTCTTCCACGTGCCGGGCTTGAAGATCGTGACGCCTTCCACGCCCTACGACGCCAAGGGCCTTCTCCAGGCCGCCATCGAAGACGACGATCCCGTCCTCTATTTCGAGCACAAAAAGCTGTACTACGAGCTGAAGGACGAGGTGCCGGAGGGGAAGTACACGGTGCCCATCGGCAAGGCGGCCGTCCGTCGCGAAGGGAAAGACGTCACGGTCGTCACCTACGGGGCGATGGTCCATCTCGCCCTGAGCGCCGCCGAAGGGCTGGCGACCGAGGGCGTCGAGTTGGAAGTCGTCGACTTGAGGACTCTGGTTCCTCTCGACGAAGAGACGATGCTGAACTCCTTCCGCAAAACCAACCGGGCCATCATCCTCCACGAGGCTCCGCGACGCGGGGGCGTGGGTGCGGAGTTGGAATCCTTGATCGTCGAAAAGGCCTTCGATCACCTAGCCGCCGCCCCGGTCCGGATCGCCGCGAAGATGATGCCTGTGCCCTTTGCGCCGCAATTGGAGGATTTCTATCTGCCGTCGAAGCGGGATGTCATCGAGGCGGCGAAGAAACTGGTCCAATACTGAAATTTCGGATAAGATGCCCCGCATGTTGATCGCACTCACCATGCCCCAGTTCGGGGAATCCATCACGCAGGCCCGCATCGTCCATTGGTTGAAGAAGGAGGGCGACGCGGTCGCCGAGCAAGAGCCTCTGGTCGAGATGGAGACGGAGAAATCCGTCTTCTCCTACGAGTCTCCGTTCAAGGGGAGGCTCGTCAAAATCTTGGAACAGGACGACGCCGAGGCGCCGGTGGGGAAGGAGATTGCCGAGTTCGAGGTCTCGGAGGAGGACGGGAAGAAATATTTGTCGTTGGGGATTGGGAAGAAGGTGGATTCCAGCAGGCGCGAACCTAGTGTTCGCCCGGAACCCAGCGGGGCGACACCAAAGGGTGCGGCCGGTGCCGAGACAAGCTTCGCCCCTCCACCGGAACAACCGGCGCCCGCGTCCTCCAAACTAGCCCCCTTGATCCGCGCCCTTGCCAAGGAGCACGGCATCTCCTTGGGAGACGCCGAGAAAATCCCCGGCACCGGCCCGGGCGGGCGGGTCACCAAGGATGATTTGATAAAATTCGTTTCGGGTAGGGGTTTGGCGCGCCAAACCCCTACGGCGGCGACGCCAATGCCGCCTGTGGAACGCCCCGGGGTCACCAGCGTCCCCCTCGCCCCCATCCGCGCGCGGATCGCCGAAAACATGGTCTTGTCCAAGAAGACCATCCCTCACGCCGGCTGCAGCGTCGACGTCGACCTGAAACTCATCGACACCTGGCGGTCGGGACAGGAAAAGGCGCCGAGCTACGTCATCTTCGCCATCGTCGCCGTCATCAAGGCCCTCAAGAGCCACCCCCTCATCAACTCCGCCTTCAAGGAGAAGGAGGGCCGCCATTGGATCGAAACCTACGAACACGTGAACATGGGCATCGCGGTGGCGACGGAACAGGGACTCATGGTTCCCGTCATGCGCAACGCCCAGAAACTCTCGTTCCGCGAGGTCGAAAAGGAAATGGTGCGTCTCGTCGAAGGCGGCCGGAAGGGCACGCTCAAGGTCGAAGACCTGACCGGAGCGACGATCACCGTCAACAACACGGGGGCCGTGGGTGCGGTGAGGACGCAGCAGATCGTCCCGCCGGGCCAGTCGTCGATCATCGCCTTCAACAAGGTGGTGAAGCGCCCCTGGGCCGTCGGCGACAAGATCGAGGTTCGTCCGATCATGGGGCTCGATATCGCCTTCGACCATCGCCTGATCGACGGAAACCACGCGGGCCGCTTTCTGACGGAGGTGGCGAAGAACCTCGAAAACTTCGACTTTTCGCAGATTGGTTGATTTGCCATCCGGCGTCTGGTACCCACCCGAGACCATGACAGACAAGATCCTCAAATTGGGCATCCCCAAGGGCAGCCTTCAAGACGCGACGTTCCGCCTCTTCCAGAAGGCGGGTTACCGGATCACCGTCGGCAGCCGCAGCTATATTCCGTCGATCGACGATCCCCAGCTCTCCGGGCTCCTGATCCGCGCCCAGGAGATGGCGGGCTACGTGGAAGACGGCGTGCTGGATGCCGGGCTCACCGGCCGCGACTGGATGACCGAGCAGGAGGCGGACGTGGAGGTGGTATCGGAACTCCGGTATGCGAAGGCCGGATTCACGCCCATCCGCTGGGTCATCGCCGTGCCGAACGACTCGCCGATCAAGTCGGTCAAGGACCTTCAGGGCAAGCGCATCGCGACGGAACTTGTCGGTTACACGAAACGCTATCTGGAAAAGAACGGCGTGAAGGCCGACGTCGAGTTTTCGTGGGGCGCCACCGAAGTCAAGCCGCCGCTCTTGGCCGACGCCATCGTGGAACTGACGGAGACCGGCAATTCGCTTCGCGCGAACAACCTGCGGATCATCGACACCATCCTCGAATCGGTGACGGTCCTGGTCGCCAACAAGAAGTCATGGAAGGATTCCTGGAAGAAGGAAAAGATCGAAAACCTCGCCATGCTCCTGCAAGGCGCGATCGACGCCGAGGCCAAGGTGGGCCTCAAGATGAACCTGCCCAAGAAGAACCTCGACGCCGTCTTGAAGAGCCTGCCCGCCCTGCACGCACCCACGGTTTCCAGCCAGACCGATCAGGACTGGGTGGCGATCGAGGTCATTGTCGACGAAAAGACGGTGCGCGAGATCATCCCGGTCTTGAAGCGCCAGGGCGCCTCGGGGATCGTGGAATACCCCCTCAACAAAGTCATTTATTGATCGTTCGAATAGAAATATAATTCCTCGGTTTCCCAAATCCATCCCACGAAGGAGGAGGATTTTTATGAAAACAACGCTGACGGGACTCGGTCTGGCCGTCCTGCTGGCCTTGGGGACGCCGGCCCTGAAGGCGGCGGACAAGGCCGAAACGAAGCCGGCCGAGACAAAGGCGGCCGCCCCGCAGGCGAAGTCGGAAGAAGCGAAGAAGCCGGTCACCCCAGGGCCCCTCGACGGGAAGAGCTTCGTCGGGGAGATCGCGGCCAAGGGCCAGAAGGCGAATCCCGACACCTTCCTCTTCAAGGACGGCCGGTTCCGCTCCACCGCCTGCGACAAGTTCGGGTTCAAAGACGCGGCCTACACGACGAGCGGCGAGGGCAAGACCATGAGGTTCCGGGCCACGACCGTCAACACCTCCGGCGCGAAGATGGAGTGGGACGGCCTGGTCAATGGCGACAAGCTGGAAGGGACCGCCGTGCTCAATGAGCAGGGGAAGCCCGCCGTCGAGAACGCGTTCAAAGGGAAGATCACAAAGTAAAATCCACCGCGATCGCGTCGTGGTCCGAGGCGGCCTTGCCGTTGTGGACGAGGTTTTGGACGACCTTCGGCGAGAGGCTCGCTCCCTTGCGCGGGCTTACAGCCTTCCCGGGGCCGAGGATCTTGAGACCCTTCTGCGCGAACCAATCCAGCTTGAAGGAGCACTTGCCATTGTGGTTGCGGAGCGACCACTCGATAAATTTGAAGCACCAGAGGGGCAGCCAGTCCCTCAAATTCTTGAACTGTCTTAAGTCCTCCACGCTGTAGTGGTTGGTGCAGACGCCCATCTCGTTGCAGTCCTTGTAAGTAAACCCGTTCGCCTCCAGCATGTCGAAAAGGGACTTTTCGAATCTCCGCTGGGGATGCGGGTAGTGGTTCCGCATCACATGATCGACGCCCATGAAGACCCGCACCCAGAAGCCGATGATGGAGGACGTCGCGCTGTGCGAGTCGTAGGTGGAGGTGTTCCAGTCGCCGCCGATCAAGGCCGGATGTTCGCCTTCCTCGACGATGGCCTTGACCGTCGCCTCGATCTCCTCTTTGCGCTTCTCCTGCGTGGAACGCACGTTCACGTGCTGGCAACCCACGCGCAGGGGCTTGCCGGCCAGGTCGACGGTGGCGATCAAGGCGCGCTGGCTCCCCAGCCGCTTTTCGTTGCCGTGCATCTTGTCGTGCGAATTGGGGATGGAGACCACGCGCGGCTTGTGGAGGGGGTAGCGCGAGAGGATCGCATTGCCGTGCAGGCCCAGTTCGTTCTCGCCCTCGGCGTCGCGCTCGTCGCCGTTGCCCTTTTCCAGATTCAGGTAGGACGGCGCGAAAAAGTAATTCATCCCGAGTTCTTCGGCGAGGTCTCGGGCGACGTGGCGGTTCTTGGAGCGCGCCATCCCCAGGTCGGTTTCGGTGATGAGGAGCACGTCGGCCTTCGCCATCACCGGATGGTTTTTTAGAAAATAGACGATTTCGTCGAAACACATGCCGCGTTCGACGTTCCACGCGACGGCCCGGTAGAAGGGCTCAGGGGCAGGGGAGCCCTCCGCGCTCGTCAGTTCGAAGCTGTTCAGGGCCTTCAAAATGCGGGGCTTGAGCTCCTGATAAAGGGAGGACTCTTCCAGCGACTTCGTAGAGTTGAAACGCATCAATTCCGGAAAATGCGGATGGAGGTCGTGGTCGATCTTCTCGGCATGCTGAAAATCCATAAGCGATCCCGATACAAAGATGGAGCTAGCATTTCTGTCAAGGCTCCAAAAATCCCTTGGGACGAAACCCCAGATTCTGCTATTTTAGGCAGGCGCGCCAAAGGTGTGAGATTTTTAGGAGGGTCTTAAACGTGTCCAAGGTCTCCAGCATCTTGAGCCGCAAGGGCTTTGACGTCGTCACCGTTTCCCCCAAGCAGCGGGCGATGGACGCGGTGAACTTGATGAACGAGCACCGGATCGGGGCGGTGATCGTCATCGAGAATGACGCCGTCGTCGGCATCTTCACCGAGCGGGACCTTCTCCGGAAGATCATCGCCAAGGGAAAGCGCACCGAGGACACGCTGGTCGGGCAGGCGATGAGCACGCCGGTCGCCTACTGCACGCCGGAGACCACCATCGACGAGTGCCGTCTGGCCATGACCCAGAAACGCATCCGCCACCTGCCGGTCGTCGAGAACGGCAAGCTCAAGGGACTCGTCTCCATCGGGGACGTCATGGCTTGGGAGTTGTCCGAGCAGCAGACCACGATCCAATACCTCAACGAGTATATCTCGGGGCGTTGATTCCTAAGTAATTTCAGTCAGTTATAACCTTATTTTCCTCGTCACTTTATTATCATAAAATCGAATACAAAAAGATCTGGACATAAGTAATACTTATGCTAGCCGTCGAAGTCCGCCCCTATGCAGATCGAAGCGCTTAAAACCTTTTGCGACGTCGTCCGGCTCCGCAGTTTCTCGCGGGGCGCGAAGGAGAACGGCGTCACCCAGTCGGCGGCGAGTCTCATCGTCCACCAGTTGGAGGAGCGGTTGGGTGTCGCCTTGATCGACCGCTCGCAGCGGCCGTGGAAGCTCACGGCCGAGGGCAAGGCCTTCTATGACGGCTGCCGCGCGGTGGTGGAGCGCTACTTCGAGACCGAGGAGCGGGTGAGGAGTCTGCATGGCGAGATCGGATCGGTCGTCCGCATCGCCTCGATCTACTCCGTGGGTCTGGGGCCGATGAACGACGACATCCGGCGTTTCACCGAAGCGCACCCGGGCACGCGCGTGGAGGTGGACTACCTCCACCCCAACCGCGTCTACGACGCCGTGCTCGCCGGCGACGCGGACTTCGGCATCGTTTCGTTTCCCCGGGCACGGCGGGACTTGACCGTCATCCCCTGGTGCACGGAGGAGATGGCGCTCGCCTGTCCGCCGAACCACCGGCTCGCGCGGCAGGGAGAGGTCCGGCTCAAGCAGATTGCCGGCGAGAAGTTCGTGGCCTTCGAGCCGGAGCTGGCCATCCGGCGCGAGATCGACCGTTTTCTCAAGAAGCACGGGGTCGGCGTGGAGACCGTCCTCGAGTTCGACAACATCGAGGCCATCAAGAGCGCGGTGGAGGTCGGCTCCGGGGTTTCGCTCCTGCCCAAGCCGACCTTTGCGCGCGAGGTCAAGACCGGGACGCTCGCCGCGATCGGTTTCAGCCCGAACGGGTTCAGGCGGCCGCTGGGCTTCATCCACCGGCGCGGGAAGAAATTGCACAAGAACGCCGACTTGTTTCTGGACTTGTTGATGAAGGAAAAGAGAGAAGAGGAGTCCGTATGAAGACGATCACGGCGCCCGGAAAGCAAGGGCTGTACGATCCCAAGTACGAGCACGACGCCTGCGGCGTCGGTTTCGTGGCGAATCTGAAGGGCCGCAAGTCCCACGAAATCATCCGCCAGGGCTTGGACGTCCTCATGAACCTCCGCCATCGCGGGGCTTGCGGTTGCGAGGTGAACACCGGCGACGGAGCGGGGATCCTCCTGCAGGTCCCCCACGCGTTCTTGGAGAAGGAGACGAAAAAGGCGGGTTTCGCCCTCCCGGCCGCGGGGACCTACGGCGTCGGCATGGTCTTCCTGCCCCGGGGCGAGAAGGACCGAAAACGCTGCGAGGCCAAGTTCGAAGAGATTGTCAAGGCCGAGGGGCAAGGCGTGATCGGCTGGCGGACCGTGCCCACGGTCAACGATTCGCTCGGCGAGACCGCCAAGTTCTCCGAGCCCGCGGTGCGGCAGGTGTTCATCGCGGCCGGTAAGGGCACGGCGCGCCGTGCCCCTACGGACGCGCTCGATTTTGAACGGAAGCTCTACGTCATCCGCAAGCGGGCGGAGAACGCGATCCGTTTCGGGATGAACGGCGGGGCGTCCTTTTACGTCGCGAGCCTCTCCTCGCGGACGATCGTCTACAAGGGGATGCTCAACACCGAGCAGGTCGAACTCTTTTTCCCCGAATTGAACGATCCCTCGATGGAAACGGGGCTCGCGCTGGCGCATTCGCGGTTTTCGACGAACACGTTTCCGAGCTGGGAGAGGGCTCACCCGTACCGCTACATCGCCCACAACGGCGAGATCAACACGGTGCAGGGCAACCGCAACTGGATGCGCACCCGCGAGTCGCTGCTGGAGAGCAACCTGCTGCCCGGACTCGATCGTGCCTTCCCGATCTGCACGCCAGGAGCAAGCGATTCGGCGAGCTTCGACGAGGTGCTCGAACTGCTCCACCTCGGTGGGCGCAGCCTGCCCCACGCGGTGCTGATGATGATCCCCGAGGCGTGGGAGAACCACGAGACGATGGACGCGGCGAAGCGCTCTTTCTATCGCTTCCACGCGTCGCTGATGGAGCCATGGGACGGTCCCGCCAGCGTGGCCTTCACCGACGGCACCTTGATCGGCGCGGTGCTGGACCGCAACGGGTTGCGACCGAGTCGTTACTGGGTCACCGACGACGGTCTGGTGTTGATGGCCAGCGAGGTCGGTGTGCTCGACATCGATCCGGCG
>DATIGE010000007.1 GCA_035454885.1 bacterium | reverse complement strand
TACAAGCTCCCTTCCCAATGCGGCAACGGCAGCGTGGACACGGCGGCGGGGGAGCAATGCGATCCGAAGGCGCCGAACGATCCGAACGCGCCCTACTGCACGTCGGAGTGCAAGATCGACGAGTGCCTGAAGACCTCGGTCGATACGGCGAGCGTCGCCTATCAATGCTGCAAGGCCTACCGTTACCCGGAGACGCAAACCTCCCGGAAAACGTTTGAATGTTGCGTCGCGAACAAGGGCCTCCTGTCTGCAGAGCAGGTCAATGCCTGTCTCTCGGCGACCGCGACCACGCCGGTCGCTTACACCCGGGAAATCGCCTTCCTCGCCTCGCCGAAGACGGCGGAACCTGCGAAGACGATTTCGGTCTCGGCGGCGTACGAAGCCCCCGCCCTCGCCGACATCCCGTGGGTCGAGCAAATGCTGCCGCAGGAAAAAACGGCCGTGCTCGGCCGGAAGGTGGCGCTCCCCACCGCGGGCGATGACCTGACTCCGCCGCCCCCACCCGACACGCAGCCCGCGGACAAATGCCTGGAGGATTTTCCGGACGTGAATAGCCAGGGTTATAATTGCTGCAAGGAGTACAGACCGACCCGAAAGATCATCAGCCGTGAACTGAGGGGAACAGCCCGGCCCTTGGCAAATTACTTCGAATGCTGCATGGCCCCCGAAAACACCGACGGCGTCCTCGACCAAGCGGAGATCCAGGCCTGCGAATGCAAGTCCCGGCCCGACGAGCCTCTCTGCAACTGCCTGGGAGCGCATCAGGCCGATTTCCTGAACGGCTGCCTGGCCGCCGGCGGATCCACGGATAAATTCACCTTTGTGCCCGAGCCTCCTACTTACGTTTATGATTTGGGGGGCTTGAACTCCAAGCTCGGCAATCGGCTGAAGATCACCCTGCCCGCCTGCGCCTGCGCCGCCCCGCAAACGTTCCAAGCGCCGGACGACGCCTGCGGCGCCATCGGCAATCAGAGGGGCTTCCGAGTGCACGACTTCCCTTGCCTATACCCCGATCAGGTGAAAAAGGCGGGCTACCCAGCGGAGACGGTACCCGAAGGTTATCGAATCACCGCGCCCATGTCGTCGGATGAGTGCGTGAGGCTGGGGGGTTCGGCGGTCTCCAAAGTCCCGGCGGTCATCGAAGGGCAGACTCAAAACGATGTGGCGGTGGCGGCGTTAACCGCCGTCGACAGAGCGGACTACCTCCCAGTCGACCGGGTCAGCGAAACGCAGCCGGCCAATGAGGTGACCTGTACCTTCGTCAAACCCGCCTGCCCCTGCACGCCGCCGCCCCCTCCCGAGACACAGCCGGAGACTGCGCCGGAAGAACCGCCTCCGCCGGCTCCCACGACGCCGGAGGCCAAGGTGGCGCCGGAATTTCGGATGGCCATCTCCGGCTGGGGCGATTCTCATGCGGTATTGATGGATACCGCGGAGGTCATCTCTCTCAGGGAGGCGACCCCCGAGCTGCCGAGACAGGCGATCACAAGCGAGGCGGCCTTCCGGTTGTACAAGGCCTACGCCGAATACGACAAGAACCCGAATCCGGAGAATCTTGCCAAACTCCGCGCGGTCGTGAACGAGAATATTCTGGGAGAGGTCAAGGAGACGCCTCATTACGGCCTCATGCTGCTCACGCCCCCTCCGAAGGACCGCGAAGACGAGGGAGCGGCCGCCGTTGAGGCCGATTTCGCCGCTATCCGGGCCCAGTTCGTCAAGAAGGCGATCGAACTGAACCCGGCCGACGGGAGGCTCAAGGTCAACGCGCCGGAGGCCCTCGAGGTCTTGCGATCGAACGCGGCCGCGCTAGCGGCCGATGGCGAACCGGAGATCGTCTCGATGAGCCAGTTATTCAAGACCGTTTCGGCCAGCGGTCAGCCGCCTATCATCGAGATCACCGTCGACGCCGCGCAGGTCTCGGGCGGCGGCTGTTCGCTCCTTCGCTGAACCGCTCAGTCCCTTCCGTTTTGAAAATCCCGCACATAATTTAGAATTTGCCTCGTTCCCTCAATCAATCTCGGCCCGGGCCGGACGAATAACGTGTCGTTCACGGGATAGACGCGCCCGCTTTTCACCGCCTCGATCTCCTTCCAGCCCTCCCGGGCCTCCAGAATCCGCGAATTCACCCGGCCTCCCATCCCGCACCAGGAAAGCAAAATGATCTCGGGGTTCCGTTCCCTCAACGCCGCCGCCGGGATCGTCCGGCGCTCCGATCCGACCTCCGGGAAGAGTTCGGGGTGCGTGGGCCGGCCGCCAGCGGCCTCGCTCATCTCCTGGATCCAGCCGATCCCGACGATGAGCGGATCGCCCCACTCTTCGCAGAAGACCCGCGGGTTTTTCTCGAAACGCGAGGCCTCCTCGCGGATCAGAAAAAACTCCCGCTTCATCCGGCTCACGAGATCCCCCGCCTCGAAGGTTCGGCCGAAAAGATCTCCCAGGAGGCGGATGTTGTCGAAGATGCTCTGAAGGCTGTGCGGGTGCAGGACGACGGTCCGCACGTGCCGTTCCGTCAAGTCCCTGACAATCTCTTTTTGGACGGCAGTCGAGCAGATGACGACGTCGGGCCGGGCCTCCTCAAGCGCCTGGGCGTCGAGCTTGAGAAAATCGGAGACCACGGGAAGGATCTTGACCTCCGGCGGCCAGTCGCAGAAGCGGCTGACTCCCGCGAGATCCTCGAAGAGGTTCAAGGCGCAGAGGATCTCGGTCACGTCGGGCGATGTGGAGACGATGCGGCAACGCACGTCCGCAATTGTATTACAGAGCTACACAAAAATAATACGAAGATTAGCTCAGCACTGACGAAGTCAGTGTTGAAGGGACGGCAATTCCAAGCCCTTGGAAAAATTCTGGACGCTCTGGTGCGCGGCGATCTGGCGAGCGAGCTCGTGGAAGCGCCGGGTCTGGTCCGACTTGGGTTCGCGGACCACGATCGGGTCACCGGCGTCGCCGCCGACACGGGTTTCGAGCTCCAAGGGCAAGGTGCCCAGGAGGTCGACGCCCAGCGCCTTGTATTTGGCGGCGTCGCCGCTCTTGCCGAAGATCGGCGTCGTCTCCTTGCAATGCGGGCAGGAAAATCCGCTCATGTTTTCCACGATGCCCAGAATCGGCACCTGCGTCATCTGGAACATCTTGATGGCTCTCTTGACGTCGGCGAGAGCGACGTCCTGAGGCGTCGTGACGACGACGGCCCCCGAGATCGGGATCATTTGGGAGAGCGAGATCTGCACGTCGCCCGTTCCCGGAGGCAGATCGAGAACGAGGTAATCCAGGTCGCCCCACTCCACCTGCTCCAAGAACTGCTGGAGCATCTTGGCGAGCATGGGCCCCCGCCAGACGACGGCGTCGCCCTCTCCCATCAAGAAACCCATCGACATGAGCGGCATCCCGTAGCGGACGATGGGCGCAATCCTGTTGCCGGAGACGATCTTGGGCTTTTCCCCCTCCGTCACGCCGCACATGATGGGGATCGAGGGGCCGTAGATGTCGGCGTCCAGTAGACCCGTCTTCGCGCCCTCCTGCTGGAGGGCCAGCGCCAGATTGACCGCGACGGTCGACTTGCCCACGCCTCCCTTGCCGCTCCCGACGGCGATCACGTTCTTGACGGTCGCCAAGCGGTCGGTTTGTCCCATGGGCCGCGCCGATTTCACCTCGGCGTCGAACTTGACCTGGATCTCCGTCGCTTGGGGCAAACGCCCCCGGAAGGCGAGCTTGACGTCCTCCGTGATCTTGTCCTTCAAGGGGCAAGCGGGTGTGGTCAGCGTCACCTCGACCGTCACCTTGTTCCCTTCGATTTGGAAGTCCTTGAGCATGCCCAAAGACACGATGTCCTTGTGGAGTTCGGGATCGATGACAGTTCTCAACACCTCCACGACTTGTTCACGCGAAATACCCATGATTTTTCCCTTTTTCGAAATTTATGCGTACGAGAGAGAGACTTGCGCCCCGAAGTCCATGTTCCGCTTCTTGGCCTCGGAGATCCACTTGGGGTCCTCGGCGCAGACGACCTGGAAGTCGTCGTGTTTCGCCGTCAGCGCGCTCATGAAGCTCCGGAGCATCGCCCGCCAGCTCATGAAGTCCTTGGAGAGATCGCCGAAGGAGACGATGACATCCGGCGATTTCAGCAGCGCCAGCTTGTCGATCAGCGTCGCGAAACCTTCCTCGAGCTTTTTCTCGGACACGTCGCCGGAGCCTCCCAAACCGAAAAGAAGGATGTCCTTGGTCGAAAGCCTCCCCTGCGACGGCATGATGAGGGCTTCTTGGAATTGGCCTGAGAGACGGCCCCTCAGGATCAGCTCGGAGAGACGGCCGTTCAAACGCCAGTCGATCAGGCTCGTGGAGCCCCGAAGCGGGCGGACGTCCTCGAAGAAGGTCGCGAGCGTGACTTGTCCGGGGACTTCGTCGATGGGCAGTGCGGAGAGAACGAGATTGATCACGCCTTTCTCACCTCTTTGGCGACCTTGTCCAAAATCCCGTTGATGAAGGCGCCTGAGTCTTCTGTACCAAACTTCTTCGCGATTTCAATCGCCTCGTTCAAGACCACGCTGGTCGGCACGTCGTGGAGGTAGAGGAGCTCGTAGACGGCGAGACGGAGAATGTTCCGGTCCACCACCGCCATGCGGGCCATCTTCCAATGGAGCGAATGGCGTTCGATCAATTCGTCGATTTCCTTGCGATTCCGATAGGTCCCATCGAGAAGATCCGTCGCAAACTTGCGCCCTTCCTCGGAGACGTCTTCATGGGCCCGCTCCAGGACGGACTTGGGGTCCGCCCCCTTGACCTCCATCTCGTAGAGGAGCTGGAGGGCGAATTCTCTGGATTTCCTTCGATCACCCACGCTTCACCAACCTCGCCATTTCGATCGCCACCAGGGCCGCCTCGGCCCCCTTGTTTCCGTGCCTTCCGCCGGAACGTTCCATCGCCTGGCGGATCGTATCGGTCGTCAGCACGCCGAAGGCAACGGGAACACCGGTTTCCAGCATCACCTTCATCACCCCGTAGGTCGCTCCCTCGCAGACGTATTCGAAGTGCGGCGTCCCGCCCCGGATGACTGCGCCCAACGCGATCAGGGCGTCAAAGGGCCTCCGGGCCGCCATTTTACGGAGCATCACCGGGATTTCGAACGCCCCCGGCACCCGGACCGTCTCGACCTTCGCCACGCCCTTGGAGGCCAACACCGTCTCCGCGGCCCGGAGAAGCTTGTCGGTCACCGCTCCGTTGAATCGGCCGGCAACGATGCCGATCGCCAACCCCTTGCCCGAAATGTCCGAGCGCACGCCCGAGGATTTTTTCATAACGATCCATACCGCGGAGGGCGAACACGAGGTTCGCCCCTACACCTTTTTCAAAATGTGCCCCAGCTTGTCGCGCTTGGTTTCGAGATACTTGCGATTCACCTGATTCGGATCCATCTCGATGGGCACCCGGTCGACGATGGAGAGGCCGTAGGCCTCGAGCCCCACGATCTTGCGCGGGTTGTTGGTCAGAAGCCTGAGCTTGCGGACGCCCAGCGAGGCCAGGATCTGCGCCCCGATGCCGTAGTCGCGCAGGTCCGCCTTGAATCCCAGTTTCTCGTTCGCCTCCACCGTGTCATAACCCTCGTCTTGCAGGGCGTAGGCGCGCACCTTGTTCATGAGGCCGATGCCGCGGCCCTCCTGGCGGATATAGAGGAGGACGCCCTTGCCCTCGGCCTCGATGATCTCGAGCGCGCGCTGCATCTGACGGCCGCAGTCGCATCTCAAAGACCCGAACGTATCGCCCGTCAGGCACTCCGAGTGCACGCGGGTCAGTACCGGCTCGCCGGGCTTGATCTCGCCCTTCACCAGCGCCACGTGGGTCGCATTGTCCACGTCGTTCTCGAAGGCGACCATCTTGAATTTTCCGAATTCCGTGGGCAGCTCCGCCTCCGCGACCTTGCGGACCAGTGTCTCACTCTGCAGGCGGTAACTGATCAGGTCCGCGACGGAGACGATCAAGAGGCCGTGCTCCTTGGCGAATTCATCGAGGTCCGTCCTGCGAGCCATCGTCCCGTCCTCGTTCATGATCTCGCAGATGACGCCGGCGGGCTTGAGCCCCGCCATGCGGGCGAGGTCGATCGATCCCTCGGTCTGTCCGCTCCTCACGAGCACCCCGCCCGCGCGGCCCCGGAGCGGAAAAATATGACCGGGCTTGGCCAAATCGGACGGCTTGGTGCCCTCCGCGATTGTCTTGAGGATCGTGACCGCGCGGTCTTTGGCGGAGATGCCCGTGGTGACGCCTTCGCGGGCGTCGATGGAGACGGTGAATCCGGTGCCGAACTGGGAGGTGTTGTCGCTCACCATCATGGTGAGGCCCAACTCGTCGCATTTTTCGGCGGTCAGCGAGAGGCAGATGAGGCCGCGGGCGTGCCTGGCCATGAAGTTGACGGCCTCCGGCGTCACTTTTTCGGCCGCCATGGCGATGTCGCCCTCGTTCTCGCGGTCCTCGTCGTCGACCAGGATGACCATGCGGCCCGCGCGGATCTCGGCTAAGGCGCGCTCGATGCGGTCTTTAGCGCCCTCGATGAGTCCTAATTTAGGCTTTCTTTCCGCCATAACGGCTTAAAGATTCGAGGTATTTGCCCACCATGTCAACCTCCAAGTTGACGGGGTCGCCCGCCCGCTTGGCCTTGAGATTCGTGGCCTGGAAGGTGTGGGGGATGACGGCCAAGGTGAAACTCCGCGGGGTCAGGCGGTTGACCGTCATGCTGATGCCGTCCACGGCGACCGACCCCTTGGGGATCAGGTAACGCCGCAGGGCCTTTGGGAATGAGACCTCGATCTCCCAGGAACCACCCGGTTTCTTGACAGACCGGATCCGTCCCACGCCGTCCACGTGGCCTTGCACCAAATGCCCGTCGATCCGGTCGGCCAAGCGTAGGGGCCGCTCCAGGTTGACCAGGGAGCCGACGTGAACGCCCTTGAGATTCGTGACTCTCAGGGTTTCGTGGGAGAGTTCGGCCTCGAAGGTCCTTTCGGACTTTCCGACAACCGTCAGACAACACCCGTTGACCGCGATGCTGTCGCCCTTTTCTAAGTCTTTAAGCGCAAATGGGGATTGGATTCTCAGTCGGCTGCCGCCCCTGAGCGGAGCGACCTTCAGGACTCTCCCCGTGCCCTCGACAATGCCCTTAAACACGATGAACTCCGAAAAAAACCAAAAGGCTGAATCGCACCTTTGGTGTGGACCCGGAGGTAACGTCTTTAATAGATCAGGACAAGATCGTTTTTCTTCGTCGTGGCGGTGACTTCGATGGCCTCGGGATTCGTCAGGCTGGGGTAAGCGAAGCAAGGCTCATCCTCGCCGGCCACGCAGATGTTGCCGTCAAGGTTCGCGTCCACGCCGGCCAGCACGTAGTAGGAGCCCGGGGCGATGCCGCCGAATTGGAAGTTGTAGTTCGCCGTAAAGTCCGTCTTTGTGTAGTACTGGGCCGAGCCGCTGTCGGCGTCGATGAGGAGGATGATCACCTCGCCCATGTCCACCTCGTTTTTGAATCCGCTGCCTCCGCCCGCGAGGAAGTCCTCGATCTCCTTGCGCAGGTTACCGGCCTCCGTCCCGCCGGAGGTCGTGGCCGTTCCGACTTTCATCTTGATCGCGATCGGAAGGCTCCCCGCCGAGGAGTTGACCGTCACCGTGGCCGTGTAGTCGCCCGGGGGAAGTCCCTCGCGGTTGATCGTGAAGGTCATCTGCGACGGGGTCGTGCCGCTGGTGAGCGTCGCGGCGAGCCAGGAGCTGGGGCCGGTGTCCACGTGCTTGGTCGCCGTGATGCCGGACACCGAGCCGCACCCGCCGCTGATAACCACCGTGTGCGTCGTGCCCATGGGACCGAAGTCGACGTTATTGGAGGAAAGTCTGAGGGTCCCGGTCAAGGCCGAGGGCGAACCGGCGATCTCGCGGCCCTTCAGCAACGCCCCGCAGGCGTTGACCAGGCCGTAGCCGTAGTACTTGTCGCGTCCGGGGGTGCCGAGGTCGACCGCCGAGGCGCTTAGGGCCTGCTTCATTTGATTGACGGTCAAGGCCGGCGTGTCCGACCAGACGAGGGCCGCCACGCCGGAGACGTGCGCCGCGGCCTGGGAGGTCCCCATGAGCTCGGCGTATCCGCCCAGGACCGACGGATGGACCGTGCTCAGGATGGAGGCCGAGCCGGACCCGCCCGGGGCGACCAGGAATTGCGAGTTGTTCGTGTCTCCGCCGTAGTTCGAATAGGCGGCGGCAAAGGTCAAGTTCGCATAGACGGCGCCGATGGAGATCACGTTCGGGTTGGCCGCCGGGTAGAAGGCGCATGTGGGATCGCTCACGTAGGATCCGGAACTGTTGACACAATAGCCGGGCCCCTTGGCCTCGTTGCCCGCGGCGGCGACGATCAAAACGCCCGCGGCCGAGGCGTCGTTGATGGCTTCGTTCAAGGGCGCAGCGTCCAGGGGGCTCAAGGGAGCGCCCAGGCTCAGGTTGATGATGTCCGCCTTGGGGCGGGTCTTCGTGGAGGGATCGCAGGTCGTCCAGGCGGCCGACGACTCGTCGATGGCGAAGGTACCCGCGGCGGCCCCATCGGTCACCGCCGTCCCCGTGGCGCAGTCCGCGACGTTCTTGAGCTTCGCCGCGTAATAGATGGCCTGCGCAACGTCGTCCAACGTTCCGTTGCCCTCAAAGCCCATCGCCCGGATGGGGAGGATCTTCACGGAGGGCGCGATACCGGCGATCCCGGCGCCATTGTCGATCGCGGAGGCGATGATGCCTGAGATGTGGGTCCCGTGCCAGCTGCTCCCGCCCGGGAGGCCCAAACCGGTCTGGTGGTCGCCGGGGTCGGTCGGGTCGTTGTCGGGCCCGGGCACTCCGTCGAGGTCCAGATCCTCGATGCCGGGGATCTTGTCGTGGACGAAGTCGTAGCCGTCGGTCTTGAGGACCTTGCCCGTGAGTTCCGGGTGGTCGACGATGCCCGTATCGATCACGGCCACGACGACCTCCTTGGTGGGCGTCACCGCCGCCCAGGCGTCCGTCACGTTCATCGCGTCGAGATTCCACTGCTCCGCATACAGGGTGTCGGTTGGCTCGGCGAAGGAAGCGATGCCCAACACGCGGTCGAACACGGCCCATTCCACGGTGGGATCTTTTTTCAACGTCTCAAGGGCCTTTTCGCCTTCCACATTGAGCTGATCCAGGGCATCAACCCTGGCGGCGGCAATCTCAGAAAGCGTTCTTGGCGCCCCCGCGACGGTCAACGACGCAAGCCCTAGAGGCATGAGTTCACGGAGGTCGATCCTGCTGTAACCCGCCCGTTGGACCACGTTGTTTACCATCACCGTGGAAAGCGCCGTTGAGAGCTTGCTAGAAACCGATGAGACCGTCAGGGCCGCAGGGGAAGGGGATCCCAGATCGCCACCCCCTCCGCTGCCCTCCGGCTTGAATTTCACAAGAATCCTATTTCGGATGGGCCGGCCCGCCATACTCGATGTCTTCACCGAACTCACCGTCACGCCCTCGTCGCCGACGGTCTGCGAGACTTGGATCTGGCCCCCCAACTGCGGGCCGTCCAGGTTGCCCGTCACCTTGAAGTAGACCTCGGTGCCCAGGGTCAACTGGCCCGGGGCCTCGGCGGTCGGCTCCGTCACGGTATAGGGGCTCTCAAAGTCCGAGATCTCCGACAGGTCAAAGAGGATCTTGTTCTTCTCGATGTCGTATACGCCGACGTCGACGCTGAACGTGTCGCCGCCCGGGCGGATCGCCACGATACGGATGCTGTGCGGGTCCTTGGTATTCGGCTTGTCGTAGGGGTTGTACGGGTTGTCGTCGGCCGGGTTGGCGGGGACCTTGATGGACTCCTCGTTGAAGACGAGGAGGATGCGGTCGCCCTTGGCGTTCAGTTTCTCAGCGACCCACTGACCGGTCAGCTTGTTGTCGGTCCCGCTGAGACTCTTCCCGCCCCCGCAGCCGGCGGCCAGGAAAATGACGGAACTGATGAGGAGAGAGAAAAAAATCCGCTTTTTCATGTCGTGTCCTTGCCTTTGAATTATTGGTGCAATCCCCGTGCCCATGCCCATTCTGACGATCAGTTCGTAACTTACTGATTCTACTTATTTTTTCTGACCATTCCCCGCTGTCCCTGTGTCAAAAAACACCCTTTTTTCAAGCGGTCTCCGACTGCAGGTCTAGAATAAGCATCGGCATGGAAAAGAGCACCGGTTGCGTGCCCGGATTCATCGCGTAACCATCCGTATACAGAGGTTTTTCAGAGATCCGTTTCGAGCAGGAGATCGCGGCCGATCCGCCGGGCGCTTCGGGCCTTGGAACCCAGGATTTTCGAGGCCCGGGACGAAGGCGGAAGCGCGGGAAGACCTCGCGGCCCGAGGCGTTTTGGGGCCACGAAACGGATCAGACGGTCCACCAGCCTTTTTTCCAAAAAGGCCGACCAGACCGTGGGACCGCCTTCGACCAGGAGATGCAAAACGCCACGAAGCGCAAGCGCGCGGAGAAGATCCGAGAGGTCGACCCTGCCTTTCGAAGTTCGTTTTCTCGTCAAGGACGTCGCGATCCAAGTCGGGGTCGCGGATTTGAGACGGAGAATCCTCGCCTCCGGCGGAATCCGGCGGCGACCGTTCAAGACGACGCGGATCGGGTCCCTGCCCTTGAGTTCCCTCAAGCGCGTCGTGAGCCGGGGATCATCCGTTAGGACGGTCCCCGTGCCGACCAGGATGGCGTCGACCCGGTCGCGCAAGGCGTGGACGTAGGCGTCGGCCTCGGGGCCGGTGATCTTGTACGGGCGAACCTTGTGATCGCCCTCCCCGCGCAAGCCCACCTTTCCGTCCGAAGTGATCGCCATCTTCAACGTGACGAAGGGCCGTTTCTTCGTCCGGTGCGTCACGTAGGCCTCGTTGAGCCTCCGGCATTCTTTCTCCAGGATGCCCACGCGCACACGGAGACCCGCCTTGCGGAGGATCGCGATCCCCCGCCCCGACACGCGCGGATCGGGGTCCTTCATGCCGATGACGATGTCTTGGATGCCGCTCTTGATGATGGCATCGGTGCAGGGCGGCGTGCGCCCGCCTTTTTTGGGGGGGCAGCAGGGTTCCAGCGTCACGTACAACGCAACGCGGTTTCGGCGCGAACCCTGTGTCAGCGACAGCAGCCCCGTAGTTAGGGGTCGCCCGACGCGTTTGGGGCGAATACGAGATTCGCCCCTACATGCATCCCGAATCGCCTCGATCTCCGCATGCGGCTGCCCCGGTCCCCGATGAAAACCCCGTCCGACGATCGTTCCGTCCTTCACGACCAGCGCCCCCACCGTGGGATTGGGCGAGGTCCGGCCTTCTCCCAGACGGGCCAGGTCCAGGGCAACTGCCATGAATGCCTCCTGTCGATCTCCTTGACGCATTACGGCCAAAACATTAGTCTTTTCATGTGGCTTTTTACACCACTCTTTTGAAATGCAAGATCCACCGGGCCCGGGTGACGGAGGCCGACCTGCACTATGAAGGCAGCTGTTCGATCGATACCGATCTGATGAAGGCGGCGGGTCTCGTGGCCCACGAGCACGTGCATGTTTGGAACGTGACCAACGGCAACCGTTTTGAGACCTACGTGATCCCGGCCGCGAGGGGCTCCGGCATGATCAAGATCAACGGGGCGGCGGCGCACCAGGCCAAGAAGGGCGATTTGGTGATCATCACGAGCTTCGCGCACTACGACGGGGCGGCGATGAAGAAGCACAGGCCAAGGGTCGTCTTCGTGGACGACCACAATCGCGTGAAGAAGATCGCCCACAAGAGCGGGAGCGGCGATCCCTTGCCGGTCATCTGACTTGCCGTCATTTTGAAACGGATCACCTAAAACAAATTCACGAACGCCCCCAGCCCGACCTCGACGCTGCTGCGTTCGATGTCGCCCAGACGGAGGCCGGTGCCGACGTTTAGTGAGAAGCCCACGTGGCCGAAGGTGGCCGACACACGACCAAAGATCCCCAACTCGAACTCAGGGGAACGGCCGGAATCGAAGATCACGGCGCGCGGATTCACCCCCGCGCCCAAATAGACCACCGGGGGAAACGCGGCAAAATGCGCCTCAACCGCACCCCCCACCGTCGTGAGGCTCTCGGAATTCGCGCTGACGGCCTCCTCGCGTCCCGCCGTCCCGGCCAGGATCACTCGAAAGCTTCGGTACTCGTCGACAAAGGCATGTAAATTGGCTCCCAGCATGGCCTGATACCCGAACCGGTCGCCCCCGCGGGGCGCGCCCGGCCGCGCAACGTAAAAGCCCCCCACCCCGCCGATGAAATCGGTGCTTTGAATCCTTGCCCCGTCTCCCATGTGAACCTCCTTAATTGGCACCGGGACCTTCGGCGGAAAAATGCAAAGGTTGCCGCGAGGTAGAACTGCAACAATTTCCCCCTAGACGACTCTCGTCCGGATTACGTATAAGGCTCGCTCTTTTCGGGAGGAATCATGGCCACGATCTATTACGACAGGGACGCATCGCTGGAGCCGCTTAAGGGCAAGAAAATAATCATCTTCGGCTATGGCTCCCAGGGGCACGCGCACGCGCTGAACCTGAAGGACAGCGGGCTGGACGTCTCGGTCTGCCTTCGGGCCGGCAGCGCTGCCATCGACCGGGCCAAGGCGGCGGGCGTCAACGTCATCACCGACGCGGACGAGGCCGCGAAGATCGCCGATCTGGTCATGATCGTCGTCCCCGACGAGCACCACAAGAAACTCTACGACGACCACCTGGAAAAGAACCTCAAGAAGGGCGCCGCCCTCTTTGCGGCGCACGGCTTCAACATCCATTTCAAGAGGATCGTGCCTCGCGCCGATCTGGACGTCATTCTGATCGCGCCCAAGGGGCCGGGGCACCTCGTGCGGTCTCAGTTCCAAGAAGGCTTCGGTGTGCCGTGCCTGATCGCCGTCCACCAGAACGCCTCGGGCAAGGCCAAGGAGATCGGGCTCGCCTACGCCAAGGGCATCGGCGGCAGCCGCGGCGGCGTGCTGGAGACCACCTTCAAGGAAGAGACCGAGACCGATCTTTTCGGCGAGCAGGCCGTCCTCTGCGGCGGCGTCTCGTCTTTGATCCAGGCGGGATTCGAGACCTTGGTCAAGGCGGGCTACCAGCCGGAGGTCGCCTACTTCGAATGTCTCCACGAGGTGAAGCTGATCGTCGACCTCATCTACAACGGCGGCATGGCCAACATGCGCTATTCAATCTCCAACACGGCCGAATACGGCGACTATACGCGCGGACCCCGCATCATCACGGATGCGACCCGGCGCGAAATGGAAAAAATCTTGAAGGAGATCCAGTCCGGCGCCTTCGCCAAGGAGTACATCGAGGAGTGCGAATCGGGGAATCCCACCCTCGAGAAGAACCGCAAGTATTGGGCGGCGAGCCTGATCGAAAAGGTGGGCGAGAGCCTCCGTTCCATGATGCCCTGGCTCCAAGGCTCGGTTCAAAAGCGCGAACAGCACACCGGAGAGACGATCTCCGGCCTCGCGAAACGCGAGACCTCCAAAAAATCCTGATTTGGGTTAGAATGCGCCCATGGCGCAACCCGTCCGTCCACCCGCCGTTGCCGGTTATTTCTATCCCGGGGAACCCCTCGCCCTTGAGCTCGAGCTCGACCGCTGTCTCAAGCAGGCGACCTCCGCCAAGTCTCATGCGATCGCCGTCGTCGTCCCCCATGCGGGCTACAAATACAGCGGCGCCGTGGCCGGCGAGGTCTACGGCCGCATCAA
Source organism: bacterium (assembly GCA_035454885.1). NCBI lineage: Bacteria > bacterium. The sequence goes on along the minus strand of DATIGE010000007.1, from coordinate 6,690 downwards.
GATCCCCGGCCGGGCCGTCATTCTCTCGCCCAATCACACCGGAGAGGGCGTCCCCTATGCCCTCATGATCGAGGGCGCGTGGCGCACGCCCCTCGGTGACGCCCGGATCGACGTCGATCTCGCCGCGCGGTTTCAAAAAAACTGCCCTCTCCTGGAAGAGGACGCCGCGGCCCATCAGGCCGAACATTCGCTCGAGGTCCAAATCCCGTTCGTCCAAAGGCTGAAGCCGGACTTTTCGTTCGTACCGCTGACGCTCAGCTACATCCCGTTCGAGAAATGCTCGGAGGTCGGACGGGCGCTGGCCCGGACGATCCGCGAAACCCCGGAACCCGTCCTCATCATCGCGAGTTCCGACCTCAACCACTACCAAGACCAGGCGACGACCGAGGCGAAGGATTTTGCAGCCATCCGCAGGATCGAGGCCCTCGATCCTCAAGGGCTCTATGAGACGGTCCGGAGGGAGAGGATCTCGATGTGCGGGATCATCCCGGTCACCGTCGCGCTCGTGGCCGCCTTGGAGCTGGGTGCGAAGAAAGCGGAACTCGTCCGCCACGCGACGAGCGGTGACGTCACCGGAGACCATAAGGCCGTGGTCGGGTACGCGGGTTTGGTTATTTCCTAGGAATCAGCGGACCAGAGAGCAACCGCCGGATCCGGCGTCTCCGCCGGTCGTTCCGCCCGTGGTCCCTCCGCCGCCCGTCGTTCCGCCGGTGGTCGAGCCACCCGTGTTGGTGAAAAGGATCCCGCGCGGCCCGTCGAGGGCGCCGAGGGTCGAGGTGACAAAAAAGCCGAGTGCGGCGCCGGTGTCTCCGTCGTAACGGGTCACGGCGTGGTTGTGGAAGCTCGCCACGTAGAGATTGCCATCCGGACCCCAGGCCTGGCCCACGGGTCCATTGAGACCCCCCGAAGTCGCCGGCACGAAGGTATCGATGAACGACCCGTCCGAACCCTTGTAACGCAGGATGCTGTCCGTGATGAAACTCGAGACGTACAAGTCTCCGTCGGGGCCCCAACTCATGCTGACGGGGCCGTCGAGACCGCCCAAGGAGGGCGTCACGAAGAAATCCAGGAAGGCGCCCGTTGACCCGTCATAGCGGATGATGGCGTCGGTCTCCGAACTCGTCACGTAGAGATTGCCGTCCGGGCCGAAGGAAAGTCCCTCCGGACCGTCCAGACCGCCCAGCTGGGACGTCACAAAGGAGTCGATGAAGGTACCATCCGTCCCGTTGAACCGGATCACGCTGTCGGTCAGGAAACTCGCAACGTAGAGGTTCCCGTCGGGCCCCCAGACAAACTCCACGGGACCATCGAGACCGCTCAATGTCGACGTCACAAAGGCGTTCATGAACTCCCCCGTCGCTCCATCGTAACGGAGGATGGAATCCGTCTCGTAGCTCGCCACATACAGGTTCCCGTCCGGTCCAAACCCGATGCCCTGCGCCTGATCCAGCCCCCCCAAGGACGGGCTGACGAAGAGATCGATGAACGATCCGTCGCCGGAGTCAAATAGAGGGACGAGGCTGTTGTCGCGGCTGGAAATGAGAAGCTGGGGGACCTCCCCGTCGAGGGTCACGCCGGCCGTCGCCTCGGCGCCACGAGACGGAGAAGGGAGCAAGAAACCTCCTCCTTCGTTCGGCACGTCGGGGGCGCTGAGGGAAGTCAGCTCCTCCGCAAGGCTCAAACATTCCACTTCGAGGTCGTCGACCAGAAAGCCCTGCCCGGAGTTGGAGATCCCATCGCCCGTCTCACCGACCAAACGCAAGCGGAGACTGGCCCCGGCAGGCCGAATCTTCGAATATGACTGCCAAACACCGCTGTTCTGAACGAGGGCGGTGCCACCCTGTCCGCACCCGTTGCTGGCGATCGTTGAAAATCCGCCGCCGTTGACTTCCACTTGAATGCGGGCGCGATCCCAAGAACAGTCCTCTTCATATTCCATGAAATACTTGAGGCGTATCTGGATCTCGCCGCACCCGCTCGTATCGATCACCGACGAGGTCAACTCATCCGTATCTCCGTTGCTCCCAAAATTCCCGCAACTCCCGTTGTTTCCCCACCGCGCAGTGCCGGGCCCGGAATGCCCCCCAAGGGCGTTGGCCCCGCAGCCGTTTTGGAAATTCCAGTCCGCGTCGCCATCCGCCCCCGAGGCCGTCGTCGTCCCCAGGCTGGCGTCGAACGTCTCCGAGTAGATGACTTGGGCCGAGGCGGCAACAGGCGCCACAAGGAAAACGGCGAGGATTGCGAGACGAGAAAAGCGATTCATGGATTCCCCCAAGAATGAAATCGAGTCTGCTCTTACCTGACAACGGGCGGTTTTTGCAAGAAAAGACTGGGCAAAGTGAATACAGGTGAATTCAGGAAAGCTCAAAGGTTTCGAGATAGTCCGGCACCTCGCACTCCCAGTGCAGCTCCTCCTCGATGCGTTTGCGGAGGGCCTCGGACGCGAGCGGCTCGCCGTGCGTGATGAAGGTCATTTTGGGCGCCCTCTGGAACTTGCGGAGCCATTCCAGGATCTCGTCGGCATCCGCGTGGGCCGAGAGGGTGTCGATCAGCTTCACCTCGGCCCGAACGGGCACCTTGCCCCCATGGATCTTGATCTCGTCGGCCCCGTCCATGAGCGCCTCCCCGCGCGTCCCGGCCGCCTGGAACCCGACAAAGAGGATGAGGTTCCTCGGGTCGGGCGCCAGGAGCTTCAAGTGATGCAGGACCCGCCCCCCCGTGGCCATCCCGGAGGCGGAAATGATGATGGAGGGACGCTTTTCAGCCGCCACCCGTTTGGATTCCTCGACGGTGGTCACGAACTTCGCGACGTTAAAAACGGACTGGAACTCCTCCCGGCTGATGGCCAGGTCGCCGTTCAGGTCGCGGAAGATGTGCGTCGCCTCGGTCGCCATGGGGCTGTTGACGTAGATGGGGACGTCCGGCAATTCCCCGTCTTCTTTCAGTTCCTTCAGGAGAAAGAGGACCTGTTGCGCCCGGCCCACGGCGAAGGCCGGGATCAAGACGGTCCCGCCCCGATCCAGGGCCTTCGAGATCACCTCCAAGATGACGGCCTTCGGGTCCTCGTGGGGGTGGCAACGGTCGCCGTAGGTGGATTCGACGACGAGGTAATCCGTCTCCAAAACCGCCACCGGCGGCTTCATGATGTCGGACCGGGGCCGACCCAGGTCTCCCGAAAAGGTCAAGGTCCTCCCCGACACCATGAACTGGACGATGGCCGCTCCCAGGATATGGCCCGCGCGCAGGAACTGGAAGCTCACGTGCCGCGAGAGCTCCGTCCTTTTTTGAAACCCCACCGACGTGATGTACTTGAGCGCCTCGCGCGCGTCGGCCTCTGAATAGAGGGGAAGGGCCGGATGGTGCTTCGAAAACTTATGCCGGTTGGCGAAGTCCGCGTCCTCTTCTTGGAGATGACCCGAGTCGGGAAGGAGCACGCCGCACAGGGCGCGCGTGGCGGGCGTCGCGTAGACGTCGCCCCGGAATCCGTTCTTCACCAGGAGCGGCAGGTAGCCCGTGTGGTCGATGTGGGCGTGGGTCAGGACCACGCTGTCCACGCGGCTGGGTTCGATGGGGAGCGGATGCCAGTTGCGCTGGCGCAGGACCTTGAGCCCCTGAAAGAGCCCGCAGTCGACCATGTAATGATGCTTGCCGAACGTGAGGAGATATTTGGAGCCCGTCACGGTGCCCGTCGCACCGATGAACTGAAGGGATGCGCTCAAGTGAGCGCAGTATGCCAAAAATCCGGTGGCCTTTCAAAAGAAAACTCACTAATGAGGCTCGCCACACCCTGACGGGTGCGATCCAGGGCTTATATTTCTTGGAGGACCTTTCACGTGCCCGAAAAAACCGCTCCCAGGCTTCGATTTGCGCCCTCGCCCACCGGGCATCTGCACATCGGCGGGGCGCGCACGGCCCTCTTCAACTGGCTGCTCGCGCGGCAGCTCAAAGGGCAGTTCATTCTGAGGATCGAGGACACCGATCGCGAGCGCTCGACCGAGGAATACGTCCATTCTATCCTGGAAGGCATGGAATGGCTCCGGCTCGACTGGGACGAGGGACCGTTCCATCAGGTCGACCGGTTCGATATCTACAAAAGCTTCGTCGACCGTCTTCTCTCCGAAGGCAAGGCCTACAAGTGCTACTGCACCCCCGCCGAATTGGACGAACGCAAGAAGGCCCTGCTCGCCGCCGGCCAAAAGCCCAAGTACGACGGGCGCTGCCGGACGGCGGATCAATCTCAGTCCAAGCCATCTTGCGTTCGCTTCGTGAGCGCCGACCAGGGGACGACGGTCGTCCGCGACCTCATCAAGGGCGAGATCGTCTTCGAAAACGCCGAGCTGGACGATCTCGTGATCCAGCGGACGGACGGAGTTCCGACGTATAATTTCTGCGTGGTGATCGACGACGCCCTCATGCGCATCAGCCACGTCATCCGCGGCGACGACCACGTCAACAACACGCCCCGGCAGATCCAGCTCTACGAAGCCATGGGATTCGCTCCGCCCCGGTTCGCCCACCTGCCGATGATCTTGGGACCGGACAAGAGCCGCCTCTCCAAACGCCACGGGGCGACTTCCGTTCTGGCCTACCGGGAAATGGGATTCCTGCCGGACGCGCTGATCAATTTTCTGGCCCGGATCGGCTGGTCCCACGGCGACCAGGAGATCTTCAGCCGCGAGGAACTGATCAAGAAATTCTCGTTCGAGAACGTCGGAAAGTCCGGAGGCGTCTTCAACCAGGAAAAACTCCTCTGGCTGAACGCCCACTATCTCAAGGCCACGGACGAAAAGACGCTGGGAGTCCTCGTCACCCCCTTCGTGGAAAAGGAAGGCGTCACGGTGGTCGCGGACGATGAGCTCTACGGCGCGATCCGCGTCTCCAAGGAGCGTTCGAGGACCTTGATCGAGCTCGCCCAGGCCGTGAAACCTTTCCTGGCCGACGAGATCGACGTCGACGACGCGCTGAAGGCCAAGTTCCTGACGGCGGAAAAGATGGCCCTGCTTCAGGAGATTGTCGCCCTTCTGGATCCCTTGAAGGCGTTCGATGAGGCCGGGATCAAGGCGGCGTTGGAAGGTTTCATCCAGGCCAAGGGTTTGAAGCTGGGCGACGTCGCCCAACCCTTGCGCGTTTCGCTCACCGGCAGCACGGTCTCGCCCGGCATCTTCGAGCTCATGACGGTCCTGGGCAAGGACAGGACGCTCAAACGCCTGAGGTCGGTCCTTTGAAGCGTCTCCTCGCCGCCCTGCTTTGCTTAAGCCTCTCCCTGCCTTCCTTGCCCGGTTTCGCGGAAGACCAGGCCACCGAGAAGGAAAAATGGGAAAAGAGATCGGACCGGTCCGAAGAATGGTTCTTTCACGACCTGCCCCGCCACATCGGCAACGACCTGAAATACTCCTTCTGGAACGGCTGGCACCTCCTCTTTCTCGCCGCCGGCGCGGGGGGGACGGTGGCCGTCCACGAGGCCGACCCGGACATCCGGGAGGCCTTTCAGCCCGAACGGCCGTTGGGAAACACCTTTGACGACGTCATGAATTGGGGCTTTCATCCCCTGATCTTGGGAGGCGCCTCCCTCATCGCGGTCGGAGCCGCCAAGCTGGCGGACGCCGATAAGGCGGCCCTGACCGCCGGGACGATGCTTGAGGCCCTGGCTTTGACCGAAACGATCACCGTCGGCCTTCAATTCGCCACTCACCGGGAGAGGCCCGACGGGTCCAACAGCCGGTCGTTCCCTTCGGGCCACACCTCGGGGGTCTTCGCCCTCGCGACCGTGGCCGAGGTTTATTACGGCCCTTGGGTGGGAGTCCCGAGCTACGTCGTGGCATCGCTGGTGGGGGTCAGCCGGATCGACAAGAACAAACACGCGGCCTCCGACGTCGTCGCCGGGGCCGTCTTGGGGACGCTCATCGGACTGGGGACGGCCAAGTTCCACAAGAAGGAGTTTTCGAACTTCTTTCTGGTCCCGACCGCCGGAAACGGCTCGGCGGGGCTCACGCTCGTCCACACCTTCTGATCTCTTATGAAAATCCCGGCGCGGGAATATTGGCGAAAGGCCGTTCACGTCTCGGGGCTTTTCTTCATCCCCGTCCTCCTCTGGGACCGCGAGGTCTTCGCCGCCCTTCTGGCCGCGTTTCTCGCCTGTTACCTTCTCGTCGAATTCCTGGCCAAACGGGGGATAGCCCTCCCTCTTCTTTCCGCCCTCACCGCCAACTCCAAACGGGACACCGAGCGGGGGCGTTTTTCGCGAGGCGCTCTGTTCCTCGTCGCGTCCGGACTCGTCACGCCTTACCTCTTCGGCCCTTCGGCGGCGGCCGTCGGTCTGACCCAGATCTTCGCGGCGGACGTGCCGTCGACCCTGGCCGGGATGAAGTGGGGGACGAAAAAGCTGCCCTATTCGCCCCGGAAGAGCTGGATCGGATCGTTCACGTATTTCGTGACTGCGTTCGCCGTGGCCCTGCCGTTTGTTCCTCCGCCCCAAGCCGCCGTCCTGGCGCTTCTGGGCGCGATCGTCGAATCGCTCCCCCTCCCGGAGGCGGATAATCTGACGGTCCCGCTGGTCGTCGGGCTGGCCGCCGTTCTGATGACTTAGAGGCTCAATTTCTTAAAGACCGTCTCGGGCAAGATCCGGACGGCCGCCATGATCCACCGCCAGAACCAGGGCAGATAGACGACGCCCTTCTTCTTGAGGATCGC
>DATIGE010000006.1 GCA_035454885.1 bacterium | reverse complement strand
CACCCGGCGGGATTGCCGGCGTCGATGGCGGGGCTGCCGGTGTTGGGCTCGTGGGTTTGAGTCGGGCCTCCGTTGTCGGCCAGGGCGCCGAGGTCGGGGTTGACGCCGGGCTGGTCTCCGGCGCCGGTCAGGCCGCAGGTGCTGTCGCTGTCCAGGTTGTAGCCGAAGGAGGTGAGGGGGGCGATGCAGTCACCGCCCGTGTTGTCGGCGATGATCGAGTTTTTGGTCGTCAGGGTGCCTGCGGGATTGAAGATACCCCCGCCTGCGGCGGCCGAATTCCCGAAGATCGTGGCGTTGAAGAGGCCGCCGCCGTTGGGGGCGTAGACGCCTCCCCCGTTGACGATCGCCGTATTGCCGCTGACCGTCGCGTTGACGATCTCAGCCGGAGCGCCGGGATTATAGATCCCTCCTCCATCCAGATCCGACGCATTGCCGCTGACGACGCTTTCGACCATCGTCAGGGCGGTCAGACCATTGAAGATCCCCCCTCCGGGTGCTCCGGTTCCCGCGCGGACCACGTTATCGGAGATGGAGGACTCGAAGACTGACATCTCGCCCCCGGAGGCGAGATAGATTCCTCCTCCCGCGGAATCCGCGGTGTTGCGGCTGATGCTGGTTCGGGTGACGGTGAGCGTCCCCGTCCCGCCGCTGGTGCAGAAAAGGCCTCCTCCGGGGCCGCCGCTTGCCGCTGTGACCGTATTGTCGTCAATGAATGTCCCCGTCACCGAGGCAACCCCGCTGCCGGCGCTGTAGAAGACGCCGCCGCCGGGTCCGGAGGACGTGTTGCGGCTGAAACTTCCTCCCGAAAGGGTCATGTCTCCGCTCGCCATGGAGGCGAAAAGGCCGCCGCCGGGTCCGCCGGCGTTGTCGTCGTCGAGCGTGACGTTGGTCAGCGAGGCGTCGCCGCCGCCGGAAGAGTAGAAGATGCCGCCACCGGGCGCGGCGGTAGCCGTATTGCGGCTGGCGCTTCCCCCCGACATCGTCAGATCGCCGCTGCCTGTGGAGGCGAAGAGGCCGCCGCCGGGTCCGCCGGCGTTGTCGTCGTCGAGCGTGACGTTCGTCATCGAGATGTCGCCGCCGCCGGTGGAGTAGAAGATGCCGCCTCCGGACCCTCCGGTGACGGTGTCGCGGCTGGCGCTCCCGCCGGACATCGTCAAGGAACCGCTCGTGACACTGAGGAAAAGGCCCGCCCCCGATGAGCCGGCGTTGTTGTCGTCAAAGGTGCTGTCGGTCAGCGTCGTGTCGCTCGTGTTTCCGGCGGCGTAGAAGACGCCGGCCCCGGATCCGGCGGCCGTGTTGCGGTCGACGCTGGTCCCCGACATCGTCAAGGGGCTGTTGTCGCCTAAGGCGGCGAAAAGGGCTCCCCCGGATCCTCCGACGTTGTTGTCGTCCAGCGTGCTGTTCGTGATCGCCACGGTACTGTCGTTGCCGGTGGCGAAGAAGAGACCACCTCCGGAACCGCCAGCCGTGTTACGGTCGGCGCTGCACCCTGACAGGGTAAGGGCGGACGGGCCTCCGTTGGCGATAAAGAGGGCGCCTCCGGATCCGGCGGCCGTGTTGTCATCCAGATGGCAGTCGGTCGCGGTCACAATACCGCGGGCGTTGGCCAAGAAAAGTCCGCCTCCGGATCCGCCGGCCGTGTTGTTGGTGAATTGGCTTCGAACCAGCGTCAGATTGGACGGGGAGCCGTGGGCGATGAAGAGGGCGCCTCCGGATCCGGCGGCCGTGTCCGTATCGAAGACGCAATCCGTGATCTGAACGGAGCCGGTCGACGCGCTGAAGATGGCGCCACCGGATGAAGCGGCGGACGTATTGTTTGAAATCGCGCAATCGGCCAGGTTCAAGACCCCCGTGCCCTGCATGTAAATGGCGCCTCCGGGGCCCCCGCCCGTCGCCGAGCCGTTCTGGAGCGTGACGCCGGAGATGCGGATCGCCGGATTGCTTCCGTCCGGTCCGACATCGAAGATTCGGTCAATGCCGCCTCCATCGATGATGGAAGTTCCGGCGCCCAGGCCCACAATCTCAAGATCGTCGACGACGACGTCAAAATCGCCGTCGGTGGCGTCGGGAACGCCCGTGTCCGGAATCGCGATGGTGATCGTGCCGGAGGGGAGGACGATCGTATCGGTCCCGAAACCCGCGGCGCAGGCGTCCTCGCCGGCGTTCGAGTCGGTGTTGGCCGAGATGATCGCCTCGCGGAGCGTGCAGTCGGAGTCGTCGGACAGCGTGTCGGCGGTTGTCGTGACCGTGATGGTGGCGGCTTCCGCCAGCGGCGAATAGGCGAAAGAAAGAAGGGCTGCGAGACCCAGTCCTCCGAAAAACCTTGTGGTTGTCATGGAGATTCCCCCTCTGAGTGAATGATTTTTTCGTGGTTGCGTGGCGATTATTGCCAGATCTGTTTTGGGCTGACAACGAAAAAACCGATTAATCTTCACCAGATGGCGATTTCTTGTCACCAAATGAATACGCCAAGAAACCCAGGATTTTCCTCGCCATCGCCTTCTTGGACATGCTCTTGAGGTGAAGGGCCCCGCCCGCGGCGGAGAGGAGAAGGGCCTCGTTTCGCTCGCCCTCGAACCCGGCGCCCGGTCGTCCCACGCGGTTGGCGACGATCGCGTCCAGATTCTTTTCGCGCAGTTTATTCCGGGCGTAGGCCTCCACGCGGTGCGTTTCGGCGGCGAAGCCGACGAGGATCTGCCCCGGTTTTTTCCGCCGCCCGAGCTCCGCCAGAATGTCCTTCGTGCGGACGAGCGTGAGGGAGAGGGGCTTGCCGGTCTTCTTGAGCTTCTTCTTGGAGAAGGAGGCGGGCCGGTAGTCCGAGACGGCGGCGCACATGAGGATCAGGGCGGCGCGACGTGCTTCCTTGAGGACGGCTCGGTACATCTCCTCCGCCGAAGTCACGGCGACGACCTTGACCGGCGGCGGGGCAATCGAAACCGGACCGGTCACGAGCGTCACGGTCGCTCCGCGAAGACGCGCCTCCTCGGCCAGGGCGTAGCCCATCTTTCCGGAAGATGGATTGGAGAGAAACCGGACCGGGTCGAAGAACTCCCGCGTGGGACCGGCCGTGACCAAGACACGCAGATTTTCGAATTTCATTTGGCGCGGAGTTTTCGGACCTTCAAAGCCTTTTCGGCCTCGGCGATGAGGACGTCGGCGTCGGGGAGGCGTCCCTTGCCCGTGTATCCGCAGGCCAGGAAGCCGGCATCGGGCTCGACGAAGAGAACGCCGTGCCGCTTGAGATTGGCGACGTTCTCCCGGGTGATCGGGTTCTCCCACATGTGGACGTTCATCGCGGGGGCGAGGAGAACGGGGGCGCGCGTCGCGCAGATCACGGTCGTGAGCAGGTCGTCGCAGAGGCCATGCGCCACCTTGGCGAGCACGTCCGCCGTCGCGGGGGCGACGAAAACGAGGTCCGCCTTGTCCGCGAGGGCGATGTGGCCGATTTCCTGTTCCTGGGTGAGGCTGAAGAGGTCGGTGTGCACCGGATGCCCGCTCAAGGCCTGGAAGGTCAAGGGCGTCACGAACTGTTGGGCCCCCTTGGTCAGGATGACATGGACCTCCGCTCCGCTCTCGACCAAACGCCTCGTCAACTCGCAGGCCTTGTAGGCGGCGATGCCGCCCGTCACCCCTAAGACCACTGTCTTTTCTTTCAACATCAGATTAATCTATCAGCAGCTTGATGCTGACGGAACAAGAAAAAGCGGAGCTTCTCCGCCTGGCCCGGTTGGCCCTCGAGACCTATGTGAAGGAGCGCCGCTTCTTGCCTGCCGAGCCCGTGAATCCGGGCTTGCTTGAGGTCGGCGGGGCCTTCGTCACTCTCGAGAGGGACGGGGAACTGCGGGGATGCATCGGTCACTTGACTGCGGACCGGCCGATCGCACGCGTCGTCCAGGATATGGCGATCGCGGCGGCGACCCAGGATCCGCGATTTCCCCCCGTGACCACGGACGAAGTTCAGCGGCTGACGCTCGAAATTTCGGCCCTGTCCTCTTTCCGGACGGTGACGGACGTCGGGGAAATCCGGGTCGGCCGGCACGGACTCATCATTTCCGACGGACGCCGCCGGGGCCTTCTCCTGCCGCAGGTCGCCGAGCGCGAGGGGTGGGATGCGGAGACCTTTCTCGCGGCCACCTGCCGCAAGGCGGGCCTCCCCCTCGACGCCTGGAAGCGCGGGGCGACGATTGAAATCTTTACAGCGGACGTCTTCTCTGAAAAACAATCCGGATGACCCTTCGCGACCGCCTGACGAAGAACGCGCTCTTCTTCGGCATTCTCGTTTACTACATGGTCGGCTATTTCCTGTTGAACGAATTCACGGGACGCCGCGGGGAATTCTACCGTCTCGATCTCCCGTTCGAAAGTTCCATCCCGTTGCTGCCCGCCCTGATCTTCGCCTATTTGCTGGAATTCGTCTTTTTCGCCATCGCCTATCTCATGGTCGACGACCTGGCCTTTTTCAAAAAGATCGTCCTTTCGGTTTTTGTCTGTGTGACGCTCCACTTCGTGATCTTTCTCGTCTTTCCCGTGGAATACCGCTTGCGCCCCGTGGTGGACGCGGATCGGGGCTGGGCCTATCTGCTCGTGGATTTCTACTACTGGATGGACCTGCCGTATAACTGCTTTCCGTCCCTGCACGTCTCCAACGTCGTCCTGGTCTCGTTCTTCATGGAAAGGTTCAAGAAGGGGATGGGGTGGCTCTTGCATCCGCTCGCCGCGCTCGTCGCCGTGTCCGTCGTCCTGGTGAAACAGCATTACATCGCGGACGTCGTTGCGGGCTTCTTCGTGGGGTGGTTCGTTTACCGGCAGGTTTTCATAGATGCCAAGGTCGCGCGCCCTGTTCGATGACCTTGTTCAATGCCTGGATGTTCTGCACGCCCCGGTCGCTGAGCCAGTCCTCCAGCGCCTTCACGCCGGACTTCGCGTAGACGGGGATGCCTTCCTTCCACGTCGCTCGCCCGCAGAGGACGCCGTTGTACGCGACCCCCGCCTCGGCGGCGAGTTCCAGGCTCTCGCGGAATTCATCATCCGAGACGCCCGCGGAGAGATAGATGAAGGGCTTCTTCGTCGCCGCGGCGGCCGAGCGGAAGAGGTCCATCGCCTGCCCGCGGTCGTAGGCCGCCTCGCCTCCCTTGTTGGAACGGGCCCCCTTCACGAACTTCATGTTGACCGGGACCTCCACCTTGAGGACGTCGACGTTGTACCGGGGCTTGGAGTACTCTTCCATGCTCAATCGGACGATCTCCGGCTTTTTCTTGGCGAATTCGATCCCCTTCTCGTCCTCATTGCCCGTCGGATAGCCTACGAACTCGAGGAAAAAGGGGATGTCATGATGCGCGCATTCGGCCCCGATCCGCTCCACCCAGGCATGCTTGACGGCGTTCACCTTCGCGTCCTCGAAAGGCGTGTAGTAAAGGAGGATCTTGATCGCGTTCGCCCCCTCCGCGACGGACTTCGAAACCGTCCACGTGGGGATCAAGAGGGGAATGCGGCCGGGCGTCGTCTGGTCGTAGCCCGTCGATTCGTAGGCGAGGAGGAGCCCGCAGCCCTTCGCACGGGCCTTGGCGGCGGGCAGACCGAACTCGGGGTCGAGGAGGATCGCGCTCGCGTGCGGCGTGAGCACCTTGGTCACCGCGGTCTTGAACTCCTCCATCATCGCCTGTGTGATCTGCGAAGGATCGACGTTCTTTTCCTTGGCGATCGACTTTTTGAGCGATCCGCGCTGGTCCATCGCCGCGGCGGCGATGACTCCTTTCGGTGTGGAGAGTTTCTGAAGGTGAGCCCTTTTGTTGGCGGAGATGGCCATGTGCGACCCCTTTCGTGAAGGTCGGAGCTAGGAGATCCGGGCTCAAAAAGCAAGAAGATCGCGTCAGGCTACTTGGGAACCGGGACGGATTTCGCGGCGGGCTTTGTTTCGGGGGCGGCGCCGCGGAACATGGCGGCGGTTTCCAGCGCCGGAGCGGCGGCGACGACTTCAAACGAACCAACGAGTTTCACCGTCTTTCCCGCGAGAGAGACTTGGTACTTGCCCGGCGCGAATCCGGGCAAGATGTGAAAGGCCGCCTCCGCCTGCGGGATTTCCTTGCCCGATGCATCCTTGTCCGTGCCGATCACGACGATGCCGATCTCCATCGCGTCCTTCGTGTCGGGATTCAGATCTCCCTGATGGGCCTTGTTGTCATAGAAGTAATCGTTCAGGAACGGCGCCCCCGGGGGGAGACGGTGCGGGTCGCAGTTCGGGTTCTGAGCCGGGTCTCCGCAGTCCTTGAGGATTTCGAGAACCGGTTGTTCGGATGGGTCGAAACCCGAGTTGAAGGTCGCGCCCAGGATGGGCGTCACCGCGGGTTGGGTCTCGCTCACGGCGGCAAGGTCGGAGGCGGGGGGCGGCACGGCTGCGACCGACTTGGGGACGAGCGAGAGCCCCGCGAAACCGGCTGGGATTTGCATGGCCTCCCTCCAAGCGGATTCGCCCTCGTCGCCTACGATGATTTTTTGCGCTTCCGGAGTGGTGTTCCCGGCGGGCTTGATGAGTTCGTCCGGGGGAGAAACGATGGTTCCTTCGCGCGGTACGGCGTCGCCCTTGACGTCCTTGGAAGAAGAGGGGGGGGCGGGCGGTAGCGAGGCCACCTGCTTTTCGGTCCTACCGGTGGCCGGCGTCTTGGGGGCGGGTGAAGTGACGGTCCGCCCCGAGGATGCGGAACTGGAAGAAGACGGAGACACCGCCGTCGCCGGTAGGGCCGGAAAGGTACCGAAACTTCCGGAGGAGGAGGTCACTCCGGGTCCGGCGGCGCCGGTCTGGGACGCGACGGGACCGGCCGGTGGTACGGGTGCCGGAGCGGAGGCGAACGCCGCGGGAGACCCCGACGGGGCCGCGCCGGTTGGCGCCTCGGTATTGAAAGGGCGGCGAGGCATCCTCCGGAGCGGCCGGGGCTCGGGGAGGTTCCCCAGGGCGATGTCCCTCTCTAAACGGTCCAATTCGTCGTCCTCCCGGTCGCGGTCCCCGGGGGCCTCCTGGAGGACATATTCCTCTTCCTTTTCCGATGGGGCGCCGTCCGGCGGCGGGCCTTTGCGGCCGGGCAGGGTGCCGGAGTCCATCGGGAGAATCACCTCGGTGGAAGGGCCGCCCGGCGGCGGCAATGAATCTGCATTCTCTTGATCTTGCTCATTAATTTCAGATTTTGCCTCAACCGAAGGGCGCTTGGATTTTGAATCGGGATTATGGACGATGAGATAGGTGGCGGCGGCACCGGCGCCCAAGAAGATAAGCCAAAGCCAGAATTTCACCGGCGTTCCCCCCGCACTTGAAAAAACTAGGATAGCACAAGGTTATCGGAGGACGGGAGGGATTAAGTTGTGAGGGCGGCCAAGGCCTTTTCGATCCGTTCCAGGCCTTTTTCGATCTTGGCCATCGAGGTCGCGTAGGAGAGGCGGATGAACCCGTCGGCACCGAAGCCGGAACCGGGGACCACGGCGACCAGGGCCTTCTCCAAGAGGTAGGCCGCCAAGTCGTCCGATCCTTGAATGACCTTTCCGCCGTATTTCCTACCGAAGTAGGCCGAGACGTTCGGAAAGACGTAAAAGGCCCCCTGGGGGTTGAAGCAGGTGACCCCCGGGATTGCGTTGAACCTCTTGACGATGACGTCGCGTCGCTTCTTGAATTCCGCGACCCACGTCTTCAAAAACTCGTGCGAGCCGTTGAGGGCCTCGACGCAGGCCCATTGCGTGATCGACGTGATGTTGGACGTGACCTGCCCCTGGATCTTCGCCATCGCGTCGATGATGTCGCGCGGGCCGACGGCGTAACCCATCCGCCAGCCGGTCATCGAGTACACCTTGGAGGCGCCGTTGACCGTCAGCGTGATCTCCTTGATCCGGTCGTTCAGGCTTGCGATGCTCGTGAACTCGAATCCGTCGTAGACGATCTTTTCGTAGATCTCGTCCGAGACGCAGAAGACGTTCTTTTTGACCAGGATCTCGGCGATCGCCTCGAGATTCTTCCTCGGATAGGCCCCGCCCGTCGGGTTGGACGGGCTGTTCAGGATGAACGCCTTGGTCTTGGGCGTGATCGCCTTTTCCAAGACTTCGGGACGCAGGCAAAATCCGTCTTTCTCTTCCGTTTGGACGACGACCGGCTTGGCGTCGTTCAAGAGGACCTGGTCGGGATAGCTGACCCAATAGGGCGCCGGAATGATGACCTCGTCGCCGGCCTCGAAAAGCGCCTGGGCGATGTTGTAGAGGACGTGCTTGCCGCCCGCCGAAACGATCACGTCCTCCCGCGTGTAATGGAGGTTGTTGTCGCGCTTGAGTTTGGCGACGACGGCGTCCTTGAGCTCGATGATGCCGGCGACCGGCGTGTACTTGGTCTTGCCCGCGTCGATCGCCTTGATGGCGGCGAGCTTGACGTGGTCCGGCGTGTCGAAGTCCGGCTCTCCGGCGCCGAAGCTGACGACGTCGATGCCCTCGGCGATCATCTTCTTGGCCTTGCTGTCGATCGCCAGGGT
This sequence comes from bacterium, assembly GCA_035454885.1. Lineage (NCBI taxonomy): Bacteria > bacterium. The sequence continues at coordinate 53,284 of DATIGE010000006.1, read as the reverse complement.
GGGGCTGGGTTTGATGCGTTGGACTCTTTGGGTAAGACGCGACATAGCATTCCCGTGTACGGGCGGGGTGACCCCGCCCCTACATCTTTTTGAATTTTTCCTTCAACTTTTTTTCAACGACCGGAGCGACCATCCCCTTGCCCGGACCGCCCAGGTGGATGATCTCCTTCGAGAGGCTCGAGCTGATGTGCGAGAACTGGGCCTCCGTCATCATGAAGACGGTCTCGATCTCCGGCGCGATCTGCTTGTTCGCCAGCGCCATCTGGAACTCGTACTCGTAGTCTTGGATCGTTCGGAGCCCTCTAAAGATCACCTGGGCCTTCTTCGCCCGGGCGTAATCGACCAGGAGTTTGTCCTCAAAGGAATCGACCTCGACGCCCTTCAGACCCTTGGTGAGCTCCTTCAACAGTTCGATCCGTTCGGCGGTGCTGAAGATCGATTTTTTCTGGGAATTCACCGCCACGGCGACGACGACCTTGTCGAAGAGCTTGAGACCCCGCTCGATGATGTTCAAGTGGCCTTCAGTGGGAGGGTCGAAGGACCCCGGACAGACGGCGGTGATGGGCATGTCAAGATGTCTAGGATGCCTGTTCCACGGCGGGCAAGGGATTTTTGGCCGTCCAGTAAAATGGGCACTTATTTCCGTCTGGCCCATTTCTGCGCGCGACAAATGGTTCCGCCGCCGATAATGGGGTTGAGGAGAGCGATATGACCCTCCATCGCTTGTATGCTTCGACGATACGCACGGCTTTTCTCGGCGGTCTTTCGATCGCGACGGCTTCCTGCGGCAAGGCGGACCCGACCCCGCCGACGGATGAGTTCGAAAACGCGGCCCCGTCTCCCGGTCCGTCCGAACTTCGACCCGACCTTCCTTCGGATCGGACGGTGGCGGAGCTCTATCGACTCACGGGTTCGCCCGGCGTTCAGGGGATCATGGCGCTCTTTCATGCCAGTTGGTGCGAACCCTGCAAGATCGTGGAGACGCCGGAGTATCAGAGGGCCATAAGAGAATTTAACGAGGCTCAATCCGAGATTCGCGTGGTGACCCTTCGGGTCGACAATGAAGCAGACCCTCTCGTCGATCCCTTTTGGGATATCGTGGGGCCCGTCCCCGTCCAGGTCACTCACATCAAGACGGGGGAGGAAGAGATCGTCGAGGATTCGATCATCCCTTCGGCCCTGCTCGTTTATGTTCCCTCCGGGAAATACGCGCGGAGCATGAAGATACCGCCGAACCCTGAAACCGTGGAACCTTGGGCCCGCAGAGGCTTCCGTCACCCTGAAAGATTCGAAAAATCGTTTCCTCGTATCGCAGAGTTGAAGCCAAAATAAGAAAGCCCCCTCCCCATACACTAATGAGAGGGGGCTTTCTTGGTTCCCTATGCTCCGCGATTAATCGTCGATCCCGCACAAGGGATCATTATTGGGGCAATTGATGACGATGTCCGGCTTGCCGCAGAAGGTCTCGCCGTTGTCGCCCCACTTGCAGATCTGGCCCTGAGGACAGGCAGGGGTGCAGAGCGCCGTCTCACTGGGGGCCGCCCCGACGAGGACGTCAGCCCTGTCCGGGGTGTCGGAGTCTTCGATGCCGCACAAGGGATCGTTGTCCGGACAATTGATGACGATATCGGGCTTGCCGCAGAAAGTCTGGCCGTTGTCGCCCCACTTGCAGATCTCGCCCTGACCGCACGCGGGGGTGCAGACCGCCGAGCCCTGGGTTCCGCCGACGGTTACGAATCTCGCCGTCCGGTGCTCCTGACGGTGCACTCGGCGGTATTCCTGGGTTCGACCCAGAGAGGGGAGGAGCAGCGCTCCCCCCATGACGACGATCACCAACAGAACAAGTTTTTTCATACGAACCTCCTTGCGAGGGTATAAAGCAAGGGGCATGCCAGTGGATTTTATTGGGGAAAATCGACTTTATCTCTCACGAAGTGGAGGATTTGTCATCATAGTTTAGGAAAGATGTCTGCAGAAGTGTCTACTAAAAAAGACACGATCGTCTGCCCGTATTCCCTTCGATCCCTCACCGTCATCCCGGTGATCTCCCCGATCGTCTCCCGAGGCGAGTGTTCGACGATGACCTTGCCGCCCTCGGCCAAGAGGCCCAACTCCGCGATTCTCCGGAGGGAAGGATTCACGAGATCCTTGTCGTAGGGCGGGTCGACGAAGATGAGGTCGAAGGACGCGATGCGGCTCCGCTTGGCCACCGTCCGCAGGTCTTCCGGAAGTTTCGTCCTCAGGATCGTCGCCCGGTCATTGAACACGCAGAGGTCCAGATTTTTCTTGATCACGCCCAAGGCCTCGGGCGCGGCGTCCAGGAACACGCAGTGCCTCGCCCCGCGCGAGAGGGCCTCGATGCCGATCGAACCCGTGCCGGCGAAGACATCCAGGACGGTCAGGCCCGAGACGTCATAGAGGATGTTGAAGATCGCGCCCTTCACCTTGTCCAGGGCGGGGCGGATGGTATGCGACTTGGGTCCGGCCAGGGCCCTGCCTTTGGCAATTCCGGCGATCACGCGCATCTAGCTTCCTTTACTCGCCGTAGCGAGCGCTGTCCCGCGGGAAGCGGGATTATTTGACCACGCGAACTGCGACCGTTCGCGTCTTGGTCTCGGAAGGTTCCGGCGGGTTCGCGGACATGCGCCCACGGGAGACGCCCCGGGCCATGAGGTCATCCATGACGATCCCCGTCAGTTCCGGATCTCCCGTCAGCTCGACCTGGTTTTTCTTATCGCCCTTCAGGAGATCCACGACGCGGTCGAGGGTAGTCTCGGATTTGCGGTCGACTTTGGATCGGCCTTTTTGGAAGGAGATCGTTTCCGAAAGGAGGGTTTCCTCCGACTTCTTCTCCTGGGGGATGTTCCGGAAGGTCAGGCCGGCGACGATCCGGAAATCGCCTCCGCCCACGCCGGATCCGACCCCGCTGCCGCCGGCGAACTCGATGCTCAATCCCTCGAAAACCCTTTGCCGCAGACCGGCCAACCATTCGAGAGGGGAGGTCCTCTCCCGCGGATTGCCGAGGACCAGGGCGCCGTCCGCCTCCGCGATCAGATCCATGGAGCCGAAGGGAAGGGACCAGGAGAATCCGGCGCCGTAGGTCGCCATGTCGTCGATCTCAAGATCGGCCACTTGGGTCCTTGGAATCACCCGGTAGCCCCCGTTGAGGATCAGGGTGACGGGACCGATCTTCTTGTCGACCACCAGTTTTGCCTCCTCGGTGACGTTCGAGGACCCGGTGAACCTCTCCGTGCTGCCGGTGGGAAAGGTGGTGATGGAGACGAGGGCGATCCCCGGCCGGAGGCCGGAATCCTTGAGGAGCGCGAGCTTTGTCTCGAGGCCGATGTCCCCGAGGGCCGCGGTCGTGAAGGGCTCGCCGGTTTCGAAATGTTCCCCCTGCTCGAAATAAACGGTGGGAAGGCTCAGCCCCACCTGAAAGAAATCGGTGAGACCGACCGATCCGACGAAAAGATTCGTGAAATATTGGTCGACGACCTTGACGGAATCCGCCGTCAGGGGGTTCGTGACCTTCAGCACCCCTTGCGACGTATCGGAGATCGATCCCAGGGAGAATTTCCACCGGCCCAACGACCGGGAACCGTGCAGGTTCAAGTGGCCGCTCCCGTCGGCCGGCGGACGGAAGAGGCGCAGGTCGAAACCGGAAAGGCCGGTGGTTTCTCCCCGGGAGACCCCGGGGAGAAGAAGGAACGTCAAAAAAAGGAGCGGGAAGAACCTCAGGCGGACTTTGGCCGTGCCGGCGAAAGCATGCATGGTGAGAGGTCTATTCCATGGCAGGCAGCCCCAGCAAATCCAAAATGGGGTCCGTGGGCGCGCCGGTGGAGGGGAGCCGCAGGGTTGGGTCGAAGTCCATCGGGGGGATTTGCGGGACGGAGACGTCGACCCCGTGCTCGACCGGACTTTTGGCCCCGCTGATCAGGCCGGGGAATCGTCCGGTCAGGTCCGCGCCTTGCCCGGCCTGGACTTGGTCCGCCATGGCAATGCGGCTCGCGAGGTAGTTCTGGAACTGGTTGTAGAGGGCGACCGGATCGCGCTCGAGGGAGGCTCGGTAATGCCAGGAGATCGATCCTCCGATCGGCATGGAGACGGCCGGATCGCGGGGCGCTCTTTGGAGGGCCTCTTGCACGGCCTCCTGGAACCGGATTTCCGCCGATTGAAGCGCGGCGCGGGCCTCATCGCGACGTTCGGTCGCCTCCTGTAGGTCGCGCGCCCCGCTTTGGCCTATGCCCCGACCGCCCGTGAGGCTGTACAAGGACTCCCGTGCATCCTCGTGCTCGACGAGATCGGCGATGAGGCGGGCCTCTTCGCCGTCATCAGCCGCCGGATCCTCCCGGATGTCTTGGATGCGCGCCCAAGCCTCCGGGTGACGTTCGAGGAGGCCGTCGAGGGTTTCCGCCGTTTCGGCGGCCTCGCTCTGGGCTTCGACGAAGGCGCGGCCTTCGGGAAGGATTTGGGAAAACTGGAACAGGAGCAGGTCGCCGAAGGCTTCCGTGACGTTCCGGACATCGCCTCTCGATTCAAGGACGTCGCCCCGGGCGATGGTTTCGTCCAGGGCGTGCATGGCCCTGGCCAGGGCGTCGCGTGCGCCGTCGCCCGCCTCTGCCGTCGCGCGCGTCCGGCGCCAATGTCCGATCCCCTTGATCACCAGGCATTCGAGGACCACGCTCGCCGCCATCGTAACGGGATGGGGCGTCTTGAGCCCCCGCGCCAATCGCGCGAAGCCGGCCAGTTCCGCCGTGCCCGCGGCACCGGCCAGGGCGACGCGCGACGTGCCCATGGCGGTCAGCATGCTGCCCCCGGTCCACGCGGTTTCCTCCAGGCGGATCCGTCCCGAACCGAGGATCTCCGTAGCCAGAATGGCGCCCAACAGACCTCCGCCCTTGATCGCAAACCCCTTGGCGCCCGCGTGTTCGGCGCGGAACGCGGCTCGATTGAGGGTGACGGCTTCGCCCTGGCGGACGAGCAATCGGTTGTCGAAGAGCGCGACGGCGCCTCGGCTCGCCGTTTCTCCCGCCGCCGTGCCGAGCGACAAGCCGAGATAGGTCCGGGCCAGATGTCCGTAAGTGTCGAGGTGCGCCCATCGGCCGCCCTCGCCCAGCATGAGGTCGGATACGGCGTCGCCGACGGCGAAAACGCCGCCATGGACGGCGTGGCGGCCGGGTCGCGACGTCTGCATTCTCTCAAGCCAGCCCAATCGGACGACCGGTGGCGGCGCGGCGTCCGAGGCGTTCGCTTGAGGACGATCGACGCCGGCGGCCTTCATGTCGTCCGCGATTTTTCCGGCGCGGTCCATGGCGAGTCGGATGACCTCGGGCGAGCTGCCCGTGGGAATCTCGACCGCCGGCGTGATCGTGGTGGAGAGGGGGATGATGCGTTGGAAGAAACCTTCGGGCGGCGTCGCGTCCAGGGGAAGGGTGATGTCGATCACCCGTCCGGTCGCGGCGTCGACGCGCGACCAGACGTTCCAGCGTTCGACCTGGGCGACCGAAGAGATGCTTTCGACGCGCGAAATCCGGCACGGCTCGATCTCGATCCCGTGAGCCATGCGGATCACCTCCGACAGGTCGCTTCTGGCCGCATCGGTCAATGGTTCGCCCTGCACATGGACCGATCCGTCCTGGATGACATAGGGACGGCCGTCGTAGAGGCCGCCTGTCAGCGCGGGCACCTTCACGACCATGTGGTGTTCGACGTTTTGAAAGATGCGGTTGAAGTGGGTGGCGAGATGGTCCGAGATGCGCGCGACGTCCGCGTCGGTCAGTTCGGCGCCCTCGCTCGTTGTTCCGCGAACGGCGAAATAGACCTCGTCGCCGCCCTGGGTTCCCGTCAACACCTCCACGCCGTGGTACTCGTAACCCCGAGCCAGGATGTCCATGGTGAGCCGGTGCATCGAGTCGCCCGGGTCCGCCGCGTGCTCGCGGTTGTGGCCCCAATAGTCGCGGTATTCGGCCATCTGGATGAAGAACCGTTCGCCTTGAAATGCGCGCTCCACGATCTGAGGGAAGAGCTCCAGACGGAACACGCCGGGAAAACGATGCTGCTCGAGCGAGCGCGCGTAGCCGTCCGACAGAAAGCCGGCGATGGACCGGGGCAGCGATTCGGGAGGTCTCGCCTCCGGATTGTCCAGAAAACCGATCGCCTCCCGAATGCGATCGCGCGCCCCGTCGCCGTTGCCCGATGAGGCCTCGCGGGCCGCTTGAGCGAGGTAGCCATCCAGATCGATGCGCTGGCGGATCAGGTGGCCGGTCTCGTGGGCGGGCCTGGGCAGGCGGCCGGCTTCAATGTCCGCGAGCGCGAGCGGCGTCCTCGGCGCTCCGCGTTCGGGCGCCTCCATCGCGGGCACGTCCCGCGGCGCGGTGCCGGGCGCCAGGCGCGCGGGTGTCCGAAGCAGCGGCGCCGGACGCGCGCCGGCCGGACGGGCGAAATCGACGGCGCCTCCCTTGGCGATGCCGCCCTTGCCGCGGGCTGCGGACTCGGTGCCGGCCAAGCCTTCAAGAAGGGCGATGAGGCGGAGGTCCGCGTCGCCCGGGCGGACGTCGGAAACGCGCAGGTCCAGCGACCGGTGCCCCGCGCTGAGGCCCAGGTGGGAGCGGCTGCGCAAAAGCCAGCGCCTCCCCGGCAGGTCGCTCGTGCGGACGTCTTTTCCGCCGAGCTGCCGCGAAATCTCCTCCGGGAGGGCCTGGTCGTGCTTGAGAAAGTCATAGACCCGGCCCTCGACCTCCCGATGGAACTCTTCGACGCGGCCCTCGGGCACGCCGCCGATGACCGTATTCGTTCCCCACAACCCCAATCCCCGCGCCCCGCCGCCCCACTCGGCGGCGACATCCCGGGCCGTGCCGTTGATCAGGAGCTTGACCGCCGTGCCGGTGCGGTAGGTCGCGTCGTGCTTGTTGACGCCCGCGAGATTGAAACCCAGCATGATACCTTCGAGGCGGATGGTTTCCTGGGCCGGACGTCCGGCCTCCGCGTGTCGGCGGGCCGCATCGTATAGGGAACCGAGCCACGCCTCGATCGTGGCGTATTCGTTCAGCCCGTCGCGCGTATGGACGCGATGGACCATTTCGGCGGCCTTTCCATAATCCTCGGCCAAGCCGGCGGCGTCCTCGAGCAGGCCCGCCATTTCCGCCGGGTCCGGGGAGGCACCGGCCGACTCCAAGAGCGCACGGAGATCCCGGACGGCCTCGAGGCCCCGCCGGTAGGTGGCGTCGTATTCGTTCGTGATCTCAATCCCGCCAGGCCGCGCATTGAGGGTGACGATGGATTGCGGCGGCAAGGCCGTCTGTCTTTGATCCGGAGGGAGAGAGAGTTCGCGGGAGCGGATCAGGTCCACAATCAGGGACGGAGGAAGGAGGGGGGGCGTGCGGTCGGAAGGACGGAGCGCTTGGAACAGGCGCGGGGCTTTGAAGAAGGCCTGTCCCAACGCCAGCCATCTACCGGACACGGCGGACCCGGCCGGCGAGGACTCGGTCATCGAACCGTGGTTTTCCTCTGTTGGCCCCTCGTTCCCGAGGTGTTCCGCGATCAATTTGGAAATGGTCCTGACGATCATGGCGGAAGAAATGAGCAATCGGCATGCCATGCGGCGAAGGTTAAAATATATTTAATATCAATATGTTATATGCCAAATGGAATTCAAAGTGGGGAAAGTATTGATTACTTTTGATGTCCACGATCCAATAAGTGTCCAGTATTTATGACAGGTCTCCGGAGGACGGGGCCCATGAAGGCTTTTCCGAGCAACTTTTGATCCGGATGAGCGAAAGGAATGCCGTCATGCTGACGCGATTTCTCTCGATCTCCCTGCTGTCCCTTTCCTCGTCGCTCCTGGGCGTTGCGTGCAACCGCCCGAGCGAGGTGGGCGAGTCCGGCGCCTCCGCCTCATCGTCCGCCGTTCTTACGATTCCCGACCCCGCCCATCAGTGGGACAGCTTGATTTCCGGAAATCCCGGCCTACCTCCCTCCGTTTCCGCGCTGCTTCGGAATGGGGCGGATGAAGAGGCGTTGGCCCGGAATCCCAGGGTTTCCCTAGAGGAACATTTGCCCGCCACCGTCAGCCAGGCGCGACATCAGCGTCTGGCGTTGGAGCACTATCGTCAAGCCTTGGAACTGTTGGTGAATGACTATCCGGCCGTGCAAAAGAGGATCCGTCAAAAAACGGCGGTTTTGTCCCTTTCCTTGGAGTCTTTGGACGACCTCAACAGACGCCTTTTCCCCCCACGATAGGATTTACAATCGTTTCTCGATAATTTTCTCGTTTGAAGCTTAGCGGCGCGGGATCAGCGCGGAGGGGGCGTTTCCGAAGATCAACCGAGTGACGGGGCGTCCATTGAGCATGGCGACGGGCCGTGTCGGACGACTCGTGACCGCATCGGTGGCGATGACGTCGCTATTCGTTTGCAGCGGTCCGATGGTTTCGTCCGGGAAAACCGTCAGGGCGACGTCGGCCGGTTGAGGCCGCGGCGAAATGGGCCGGAGGTGGCCCTGAGCATCCAATTCGAACAAGGGGGTCGGTGTCCCGTAGTCGTTTTCCAGATTCAAGTCCCGGGCCCAACTCGGCGTCCCCGAGGACGAGGAAATCATGACGACACGCGGGTCCGAGGAGGCCGTCAATGGGAGGCCGAACGGATTGAAGCCGGGCTCGGGCGAAGGCCGAAAGAAGAAATTCGTCGGATCGAAACCCAGCTCGTTAAGGGGCGCGACGGGTGTGGGGTCCAGGACCAGCCGGTAAGCCGGCGGAGGAGGCGGGGATGGGTAATGGGGGTCGCCGCCCTGCGCCTGGACCTGATCGGCATAGAGGACGCGGGAGGCCAGATAACCCTGCTCCGGATGAAAAAATTGGTTGTAGAGCGCGACCGGGTCGCTTCTCAGGCCGGCGGCAAGGCTTGCGGAGCTCTGATAAAGACTTACGGGGTCCGGCGTCATCGGGGCCGATTCGAGACGCCTCCGGACCATGTCTCGAAACAAGGGCTCGGCACGGGTCAAGTCGTTTTGGGCCGTTTCCAGTTTGCCGACGATGATGCCCAGTTTATTGTGCGGCAGGCTCGAATCGTAGCCGCTCCTTGTGTCGAAGGGGTTGCTGGCAAACCGGTCGTGCATCCTTTCCTCGTGACGCCTTAAGATCGCTATCTCTTGGTTCGGCTGGCGCTGGATCTCCTCGCGTATCTCGGGATAATCCTGAAGGAACGCGTTCAATTCGCCCCGCGCGCCTTGAAGGTCGGATTGGGCCGACACGAAGTCCCGCCCTTCCTCCGTTTGTTGGCCAAACTGGAAGACCATGAGTTGGCAGACGGCGTCATTGAGCTCCCGGACGGCCGTTTGATGGCGCCGTAGCTCCGCTTCATTGACGGAGCCGTCCTCGTTTGTGAGGGTGTTGTGAGCGATCATTTCGTCGAGGGCGTGCATCCGGCTTCCGACGGTCGCGCGCAGATCCCTCTCCGCCTCGGCCCGGTCCCGATTGGCCCAATAAATTTCATTGACCGCGAGGCCGACCGCCTCGATGGCCAAAACGCCGACGGCGGTCCAAGGAGACCGGAGGGCGGCGGCGCGGGCAGGGGCGGAAAGCACTCCGGCGTACTCCAAGCCGTAAAGGGTTCCGTACGTAAGACCTCGCGCGGCCAATGTGGAGGCCGTCATGCCGACCAGGGTGCGCCCCGTCTGTGTGGCGTTCAGTTGCCCATGGCCGAGTTCCATCATGAGAACGGCCCCAAGCATTCCGGCGCCATGAACGCCGACTCCTCGAAGACCCGAGAGTTCGGTTCTCATCGCCGCCTGGTTGAAAAAGCGTTGTCCCGTTTCCGGATTTCGGACGAAGAGTTCCCCACTTCGCGCGAGAAGAGAGGCCCTGGCCCCCGTCTCACCCACCGCCGTTCCCGCGGCCATGAGGCCGTAATCGGGGGCCATCTGGAGATAAAATGAAGGATTGGCGAACTGTGAATGCCCCGTCAGGAGGTGGACGCTTCCCTGGGTGATGACGCTGGCCAACCCGAACATTCCGGCGTTCATCTGGACGCGTCCTCCGCGCGTGGCCTGGAGCCTCTCGATCCATCCGAGACGGACCTGATTGTCGAGAGGGGCGGCCCGGTCGGCCCGGGGGGCGCGCGGATCGACGACCACGCCCGTTCCGTCGGGGCTCAGCCGCGGAGCGGCAGCCTGCGCATCGGAGACGTGATTCGGGCGGTTGATGCCCATGCTCTTCATTTCGTTCGCCATGCGGTCGGTCCGCTCGATCGCCATTTGAATGACTTCGGGCGGGCTTCCGGCGGGCACCTCCACCATCGGCGTCAAGGTGATGTCATAGGGGCTGTGGCCCGGTACGAAACCCGGAGGGGGCGTCGTTCCCGGCGGCAGGTTGATATAGATCGGCCGTCCGGCTTCGCTGACGCGAAAATAGCCGTTCCAACGCTCCACCTGCGCGACGTTGGCGATGCTGTCAACTCCGCGGATCTCGGACGGCTCGATGCGGATGCCGTGGGCCTCTTGAACGACGCTGATGAATTCCCCGCGTTGGGCGTCGGTCAGCGGCTCACCGTCGATGTGCACGATCCGTTCGGTGCGGCCATCCACCGTCCGGCTTTCGATGGCGTAACCACGGCCGTCGAAAAACCCTCCGGGAAGCGGAGGAACCTTGTGAACGGAGTGATGGGTCACATTCGGGAAGATGCGCCGGGCGTTCGTGCTGATGTAATCCGAGGCGCGCGCCAGGTCGGCGTCCGAAAGCCGGGTGCCCGGCGGTTCGATCAGGCCGATCCTGATTTCGTCGCCCTTCAGCGAGGCGTAGACCTCCAGGCCGTGGTATTCGTGTCCGGCGATCGTGATGTCCAGGGTTCGCCGAAGCATCGTATCCCGCGCGTCGGGCGCATGGTCCATGCTGTGGCCGAACATGTCCCGGATTTCGACCTGTTGGATGAACACGCGCCGTCCTCCGGCGATTTCGTGCAAAAGTTGAGGGAAGAATTCGGGACGGAGGATCCCCTCGAAACGGTAGTGCTCCAGCGAAATATCGCGTCCATGCTCCAAGTGGGACTCGACGCTCACGGCGGGCTGGCGCGGCTCCGGGTTGTCCATGAATTGAAGGGCTTGGTCGATGAGTTCGTGGGTGCGTGTGACATCGCCCCCGTTTGCCGGAACGGACCCCGCAGCTTGACTGACGAGGCTGGTCAGTTGGGTCTGATGGCCGATCGAATGGCCCGCGTCGTGGCCCGGTCTTGGATTGACGTCCGCCGCCGTGGCCTCCTGTGGCGCCTGGCCCCTCGGCTGGGGCGGCAGCGCGGGGATGTCCGCCAGGTCGGTCCCCGCAGGGATGATCCTCGGGCTCCGGGCCAAGGGACGCTCGGCGCGCGCGCGGGACGGGCTATTCGCCGGCACGACGTCGGTAAACGTCTCGCGGCCCAACCTTTTGGCTTCCGCCTCGGCGGCCGCCATTTCCTTCAAAGCCTGAGTAACGCGCTGGTCGGCCCGGATGGGTTGGACGTCTTCGGCCGGAATATCCACGGAGGCGTGGCCGGTTGTGAGACCCATGTTCCGCGGATTTCCGACGAGCCAATCCCTCCCGGCCAGATCGTTCGTGTTTAAGTGTTGCAGACCCATGGAGCGTACGATGTCCTCCGGCAATGGCTGATTCGTCCGGAAGAAATTCAAAACGCGGGTGCGCAGTGCCTGATGATAGGCCGAGGTCTGGTCCGCGGAAACGCCCACGACCGCGAGATTGGTCCCCCAGAGACCGAGGACCCGTGTCCCGCTCCAACGGGATTCGGAGGCCATCGCGCGCGCCTCATGCTCCATCATCAGTTTCACGGCGGTCCCAAGACGTTGCGAGGTGTCGTGTTTGTTGATCCCCGCCAGGCCGAAGCCCAGCATCACGCCTTCGAGACGGATGGACTCGGTCGAGGTTTGGGAGGGGTCGGAATACGGTTGAGACCTGCGATCGGCATAGAGGAGGTTCAACCAGTTTTCGATCGTCGAATAGTCGTTCAGTCCGTTTTGGGTGTGGACATCTTGAATCATTCTGGCGGTTCGGCCGAACTGATCGAGGTGAGGTGCGATCTCGTCAAGGATGCGGCTAATCTCGGCGGGGTCGTTGGAGGCCCGCGCGGCCGTCAGACGGCTTCGAATGTCCGCGAGCGACTCCCGGCCCAGTTGATACTCCCGGTCATATTGGTTGGAAATCTCCAGAAGACCGTTCCGGTCGTTTAAGGTGACGACCGAATTGGGGGAGGGTGCTTGGAAGGACTGGCGGTCCCGCGGCCAGGACACCAGGGGTGCATTGATCAGGGCCTCGATAATGGAAGGGGGCAAGGCCAAAGGGCTGCGACGTACAGGTCCATCCGTACTTTGCGGATCGACGAAGATCTGGGCTCGCGCCGGGCTCATGACGGGTAACGGGTGCAAGGCGCAGAGCATCGGGGGGAGGCAGTTCGTGCCTCCGCCGGTCGCCATGGCATCTGAGACACCCGTGTCGTTGGCCGGCGGAACCGACACGAGGGGGTCGGGACCACCGTCCTGAGGGAAAACGGAAGACAGGGGTGCCCCTCCGTCCGTAGGACAGCTGGTAATGGTCGGATCACACATGGTTTAAGCCTTATCTAAGGCAAGAACTGTGCCAGACACCGAGATGTGGGGTGAGGAGTCCCCTGGGAAAGATAAATAATTTCATTATCTTATATGAAAATATTCACGTCGGTGAACGATGAAGGAAAAGGAAGGGGTGTGGACCCCCCTAAATGGAGTGTCTCATTCTGTCAAAGCGGTGAGGGCCCTTTGAAAGGTATCCAGGGCGGATTGTCCGAACAGAACGAAGCGGATGAGGTCAAAGACCGGCTCTTGATCATAAAAGGCGGCGGCGGTCTCGAGGGCGATCGGGGCCGCGAGCTCCAGGGGGAAGCCGTAAATGCCGGTGCTGATCGAGGGCAAGGCCACCGACCGGCACCCGTGGTCGGCCGCGAGGCGGAGGCTCGTCCGGTAGGCCGACGCCAGGAGCTCGGGTTCGTTCTGGGAGCCGTCGAACCACATCGGGCCCACGGCGTGGATGACGTATTTCGCGCTCAGCCGCCCGGCCCCCGTGATGACCGCCGAACCCGTGGGGCATCCCGTGTACCGGCGGGAGAGTTCCCCCATGATCTCCGGTCCGCCCGCGCGGTGGATGGCCCCGTCGACGCCTCCGCCCCCGGCCAACTCGGCGTTGGCCGCGTTCACGATGGCATCCACCTGCTGACGGGTGATATCCCCCTGAACCAACTGGAGGACGGAGTGGAAGAAATTCGGCGTCACCATAGGCATTCCGGTGTCTATTGTCTCACGAAGCCGGACTTTGTTGCGTCCCATCTTTGGATTTGACTTCAAAAGACGGGAAGTCGTACCGATACCGGCCTTGGCCGCTTCCCGCGGCAGGCAGGAGGAAACGATGCGTTTTTCACGAAGGATCACGGGACTCTTAGCGGCGGCGGCGGTGGCGTTTTCAACGCCCGCATTGGCCGGCGAGATCATCTATAAGAGCAAGAACAAGATCGACTTCATCAAGCTCGACGGGGCCAAGAAGGCCGAGAAGGAGGGAGGAATCGATCATCCCCACACCTTCACGGCCGACCAGATGAAGGCGATCTTGAGTTCCATCAAGTTCAACAAGAAGATCCTCCTGCTGAAGGACATCGAGAACCGGGAGCTCTTTGACGAGAAGAATGTTGAGTTCCTGACTCCCTACCTCGTCGATGCCTTTCAGAAGGCCAAGCCCGAGGAGGTCGTCGTCGTCTCGTACTTTACCCGCGACTCCAAGCTCGTCATCCAGAACGACCGCCTCACCGTCATGAGGGCCTTCGTCAAGACCGACGGCCTCCACATCAAGTTCACGAAGATCTACGCCAAACTTCTGGGCGACCGCACGACCCAGGGCGCCGCGTCCGCTTCCGCGCAGGCGCGGGGACTCCGGGTCACGCTTGAGCTGCAGGAAGGCCAGAACCGAATCTCTTGGGACCCCGAAGAGCTGGTCTTCGACCTGAGCCGTTTTTCCGGCGCCGCCGTCGCCGAAAAGGCGGAGCCCGTGAAGAAGGGCAAGGGGAAGAAAGAGAAAGAGGGCAAGGAAATCGTCGCCGAGGAAGCGGTCAAGCCGTCGAAAAAGTCCGCCAGCGCCCCCGAGGCCTCTGGTGAGAAGACCGTCCGGGACCGGCTGAAGGAGCTCGACCAGCTCAAGGCCGACGCCCTCATTTCAGACAAGGAATACCAGGCCAAGCGGAAAGAACTGCTCAAGGAACTATAACGGCCCCACCGACGCCGTCATCCGGTCCCCGAGCCGGAGCATCAATCCATTCGCCACCACCGGTGTCGTGAACAGATTGTCCTCCACCACAAAAAATGGGGCGAGGGCCGCGAGATCGCCGATGCCTCGATCGGGCCGGTGGGCGACCCGGAGGAGTCCGTAGGTCCATCCGATCTCGTCGCGGCGATCCGTCGATCCCCCAAAAAGCAGACTGCGCGCGTCGGCAAACAACGTCTCCATGCCGTGAGCCGAAATTCGGCTGCCTTCGCCCGTCGTCAGTCGCGACAGGGCGTCTAGAGAAATCGGTTCCTCCAAGAAGACGGTGGGACGTTCCAGGGCATTGGGAACGACGGCCCAGCCCTGGAGAATGGAGAGGACGGAGCAGAGCGAAGGGATCGACGTCATGGAGCAGACACATCGCCGGGACGGCGGGGGAGGTTGCGTCGTAAATGGTCAGGGGATCTCAAAAACCTTCGGGATCCTCGTCAAAACCTCGCAACCCTTCTTGGTGATATAGACGACGTCCTCGATCCGGATGCCGCCGAGCTTTTCATAATACAGTCCCGGCTCGACGGTGACGACGTGGCCGGAGCGAAGCCGGTTGGAGAGGCGGCTGACGCGGGGAGATTCGTGGATGTCCAGACCCAGACCGTGTCCGGTGGAATGGATAAATCCTTGAGGCTTGCCGTTCAGGATCCCCGTCTTGAAGCCCGCGGCCTCCAGAACGCGGCTGACTTCGCCGTGGACGTGGGCCGCGTCGACGCCATGCCGGATCGACCTGATCCCCGTCTCCTGCGATTTTTTGACCGCCGCGTACATCTTTTTGAGAGCCTCGGAGGCCCGGCCCTTGACGACCGTGCGCGTGATGTCTCCATGGTAGCCCGTCGCCATCGATTTCGGAAAAACGTCGAGGACGATCGTCTGGTTCGCGTAGAGGGGTCCCGTTCCCCGGCAATGCGGATCGGCCGCCTGCTTGCCGCAGGCGACGATGGTGTGTTGGCCGAGGGCGCCGCAATCCATCATCTTCAACTCGATGACCCGGCGGAGGGCTTCACTCGTGAGGACGGCACCGTTCCGGTAAATCTTTCCGCCCTTGACCTTCGCCTTTTTGAGGACGTCGATCGCGGCCTGGATGCCGGCCTCGGTCGCCCGGAGCGCCGCCGTGATATGGTGTTTCTCGGCAACCGACTTGATCTCCCGGTCGGGGTAGAATGGATCGGGAACGACTTCGACTTTGTAACCGCGCTTCCTCAGGTTTTCCGCCTGCTGCAATGGAAAGTAGGAGGGGACTTGGAGGCGCTTGATCCGCCTTTCCCTCAGGACGGCGTCCAGGACGATTCCAGGCCGGATCTTATGCCCGGCTCGACGAAGTTTTTTCTCGATTCCCGACTGGGACAGAACGAGGTCGACGTCGGCCTCCTTCTTGGCGCGGCTGACCTCCAGGTCCGAGGCGATCAGGATCTTCCTCCCCTTGTGCTCGATGAAGGTGATGGGATCGGGCACGTAAAAACGCGTGGCCCAGTAGAGGTCGGCGCATTGCTCGGAGCTGGCGATGATCAGGCGCGCGGCGGCCATTCGGCTAAATTACAGGGAGTTTTTGATTTTGACAATAAATCCCTCGTTTCCTACTCTCGGCGTTCATGTCCAACCAAGAGTTGCCCAAGGTTTACGAACCCAAAGAGGTCGAGGAGCGCTGGCTGAAGAGGTGGCTCGATTCTCATCTCTTCCATGCCGACGTGAATGGAAAGGGCGGGGCGTTCTCCATCGTCATCCCGCCGCCGAACGTCACCGGCTCCCTCCACATGGGGCACGCCCTCAACAACACGCTCCAAGACATCCTGGTCCGCTATAAGAGGATGAAGGGTTCTAACGCCCTCTGGGTGCCGGGGACGGATCACGCGGGGATAGCAACCCAGAACGTCGTGGAGCGCGAACTGAAGAAGGAAGGCAAGAGGCGGCAGGACCTGGGCCGCGAGAAATTCATCGAGAGGGTCTGGGAGTGGAAGAAGAAGTACGGGAGCCATATCGTCCATCAGCTCCAGCGCCTGGGCGCCTCCTGCGATTGGGAGCGCGAGCGGTTTACGATGGACGATGGGCTCTCCCGAGCGGTGCGCGAGGCCTTCGTCCGGCTCTACGAAAGGAAGCTCATCTTCCGCGATCTCTACCTCATCAATTGGTGCCCGCGTTGCCACACGGCGCTTTCGGATATCGAGGTGGAGCATCAGGAGACGAATGGGCATTTGTGGCATATTCGGTACGGAGACAACCTCGTCGTTGCCACCACGCGGCCCGAGACGATGCTCGGGGACACCGCCGTCGCCGTCCATCCCGAGGACGAGCGCTACCGGGCGCTGATCGGCAAGAAACTGAAGCTGCCCTTGACGGACCGCGAGATCCCCGTCATCGCCGACCACCGGGTCGACCGCGAGTTCGGCACGGGCGCGGTGAAGGTCACTCCCGCGCACGACTTCAACGACTTCGCTCTCGGAAACGAGCACAAACTTCCGCGCATCAATATTTTCACGCCCGACGCCCACATGAACGAGAACGGCGGAGACTACGAGAAGATGGAGCGCTTCGAGGCGCGCAAGAAGATCGTCGCCGACCTGGAGGAGAAGGGGCTCCTGGTCAAGACCGAGCCTCACAAGCTCTCGGTCGGCCACTGCTATCGCTGCCGCACGGTCGTCGAGCCGTATCTCTCGCTCCAGTGGTTCGTGAAGACGAAGCCCCTTGCCGAAAGGGCCCTCCAGGCGGTCCGGGAGGGAAGGACGGAGTTCCATCCCGAGAACTGGACGAAGACCTTCGTCAACTGGATGGAGAACATCAAGGATTGGTGCATCAGCCGCCAGATCTGGTGGGGGCACCGGATTCCGGCCTGGTACTGCGATTGCGCCAAGGACCCGATTGTCGCGCGCGAGGACCCGATAAAGTGCCCCAAGTGCGGGAAGGCCGGACTGCGCCAGGAAGAAGACGTCCTCGACACCTGGTTCTCCTCCGGCCTCTGGCCCTTTTCGACTCTGGGCTGGCCGGACAAGACACCGGAGCTTGAAAAATATTATCCCACGTCGGTCCTGGTCACCGCCCACGACATCATCTTCTTTTGGGTGGCGCGCATGATGATGTTCGGCCTGGAGATGATGGACGAGGTCCCGTTCAAGGACGTCTACATACACGCCCTGGTGCGGGACGCCCAGGGTCAGAAGATGAGCAAATCGAAGGGGAACGTGATCGATCCCCTGGAGATCATGGACCGGTTCGGGACCGACGCCTTCCGGTTCGCGCTCGCCGCGCTGGCGGCGCAGGGGCGGGACATCAAACTTTCCGAGCAGATCATCGAAGGTTACCGGAACTTCGCGAACAAGGTCTGGAACGCCTCGCGGTTTGCGATGATGAACCTGGGCGGATACGAACCCCTGCAGGATGTCTTGTCGTATTCACCCTATGATCATTGGATTATTGTTAAATTGAGTGAAACAGCCGACATCGTTTCAAAGGCGATTGAGAATTACGAGTTTGATGTGGCGGCGAAATCCGTCTACCAATTCTTCTGGCACGACTTCTGCGACTGGTACCTGGAGTTCAGCAAGATCACTCTGACCAAGCAGGTCTTATATGATGTCTTGGGTGCCAGCGTGTCGCTCCTACACCCCTTCATGCCCTTTATTACGGACGAAATTTGGTCTTTGATGCCAGGCAATCAAAAAAGGCCATTTCTGGATCAATGCGGATTCCCAAGCAATGAAAGTGTTCTAAAGCATACAACCGGATTCTCGGAGGAAACTGCCCGATTGGACGCGAGTATCGTCGACATGATCATACCAGTCATAGAAGCGATTCGATCTATTCGAGGAGAAAACCGCATCCCTTCCGCCAAGGAAATGACGGCGATCATTTACTCGAAGAAGATTGAAGACCGAGGTCATGTTGAAAGCTGGCAGCCAATCATCCAACGCCTTGGGCGAGCCAAATCAACACAGGTCGTACAAGAGCCCCCTGTGCCGAAGGGGATGGCTCACGTGGTCATCTCCGAAGGCCTCGAGGTCTTCGTGCCCCTCGAAGGGCTGGTCGATTTCGCCGCCGAGGTTCAGAGGCTCGACAAGGAGATCGGAAAACTCAAGGCCGACATCGAGCGACGCGGCAAGCGCCTGGAAGATCAGAACTTCGTCAGCCGCGCCGACCCGGAGATCGTCGAAGAGGAGCGGGAGTCCCTCCGCGAGGCTCAAGGCAAGCTCGTCCGGTTGGAAGAAACGCGCCGGAATTTTGCCTCTTAGTTTCGATAGACATCTTTTCTGTGGCCTATCTTAAGAACCTTGATCAGGATCAGATCGTCGTGGACCTCATAGATGATGCGGTACACGTTGACCCGGATACGGAAGGTGCTTCTTTGGCCTGAAAGCTTGCGACAGCCGGGAGGGTACGGAGTTTCCGCCAGGTCCTGGATGGCCTTGACGATCTTGGGGACGAAAGGCTTGGGGAGCGAAAATAGCGCCTTTTCGGCCGAGCGGACGATCTCGATCCTATATTTTGCCATGGGCCTTGAGGTCTTTCAGGATCTCGGACAGAGGGCGGGACGGTTCCTTTCTCAAGGATTTCAGGTCTTCGACGTCTTCGAGTTCCTCGAGCTTGTCCAAGAGGGCGTCTTCGATGAAGCGGCTCATCTTCAAACCCCGGTTCTTGCAGACGAGTTCGACCGTCTTCTTGACCCTGTTATCGATGCGGGTCGCTAATTGGGCGGATGCCATGGTCGATACCTCCGAGGCTAAGGATAGACATATCAGCTAGAAAAGTCTAGCAATTGCTATCAAATAGTGAAAGAGTGGAACCATGCCCGACCGCATCCAAATGCTGATCGAGATCGCCCTCCAGGAGGACATCGGGTCGGGCGACATCACCGCGGACGCCCTCTTCGGCGATGAGGCGGTCGAGAAGTCCGGCGTTATCGTCGCCAAGGAAGACCTGGTGATCGCGGGCCTCGAGATTGCGCGACGCGTCTTTCTCACCGTCGACCACCACTTGCAGTGGGAGCGTTACTTCGAAGACGGCGCTCGCGTCGCCAAAGGCTCCCGGGTTGCAAAAGTTTCCGGGCGTTTCAAGAACCTGCTCCGCGCCGAACGCACCGCGCTCAATTTCCTCCAACATCTCTCCGGCGTGGCGACGCTGACGGCCCAGTTTGTCGAGAAGGTGAAGGGAACGGGCGCGCAAATTCTGGACACCCGCAAGACCCTGCCCGGCTTTCGTGCCCTCGAAAAGATGGCCGTTCGCGCCGGGGGCGGAAAGAACCATCGCCTCGGCCTCTACGACCGCTACCTGATCAAGGACAATCACCTCACGGGGATCTCGATCGCCGAGGCGGTCAAACGCGCGAAGGCGCACAACACGAACCGCGTGCCCGTCGAGGCGGAGGTTCAACGGTTGGACCAGATTGACGAGGCTCTCTCGGCCGGGGCCGACATCCTGATGATGGATAATTTCTCCGTCGAGGAGCTGAAGAAGGCCGTTCAAAAGGTCGGCGGCAGGGCCAAGATCGAAGCATCGGGTGGAATCACCCTCGAGAACGTGCGCGATTACGCCGCCACGGGCGTCGATTTCATCTCCGTCGGAGCCCTCACGCACTCGGCCCGGGCCGTCGATCTCTCGCTGGAAATCCTTTGATCAGTTGTTGGAATTCTTGAGGCGGTGGACCACTTCGTCCGCGAGCGAATGGTAGTTGGACGCCCCGCTCGATGCGGGCGCGAAGCTGAAGACGGGCTTCCCTTCAAGTTGGGCTTTGTTCAAGGCCGTGTTGATCGTGACGTTGGTCTTGAGGATCTTGCCGTTGAAGAACCGCTTCATGTTGTCCAAGATGAGCTGGTTCATCGTGAGGTTCCGGCCGTCGACCCGCGTGAAGAGGACCCCCAGAACGTCCAGATTGGAATTGAGCCGCTCGGTGACTTCACGAAGCGTCTCAAGCAGGTCGGTCACGCCCTCGAAGGCGAGAACACTCATTTCGCACGGGATGAGCACGGAATCGGCCGCTACCAGGGCATTGAGCGTCAGGTTCCCGAGCGAAGGCGGGCAGTCGATGAGGATAATGTCGTAGTGCGTCTTGGCGGTTTCAATGGTCCTCTTGAGGATGAATTCCTTGCCGATGCGCGAGGCCAGAACCGATTCCGTCTGGACCAGCGCCTTATCGCCCGGGGTCAGGTGAAAATTTTCCAGGTCGGTCTTGACGACCGCATCGAGCAAGTTGCCTGTGCGGGCCTCGAGGACCTTGGAGAGCGGCGTGTACTCGATGCCGTCGCTGACGATCGCGCCGAGAGACTTTTCGACGTGCCCCTGCGGATCGAGATCGATCACGAGCACGTGTTTGCCATGGTAGTAGGCGAGGGACGAGCCCAGGTTCACGGCCGTCGTCGTCTTGCCGACGCCGCCCTTCTGCGAGCAGATGGCGACGACCTTGGCCTTTTTGTCCCCCGCTTCATACTGGGGGCTGTTGACGAGGATCAGATCCTTGAGTGTGTCGGCGATGGACATAAGAGTTTGATTTCTGAAGTCTTGTTTAGTGCAACGGGCGCGAGTTATCAAGAGGCAAGATGGGGTTTTCAGTCTATCTTCATATTCCGTTCTGCGAGGTGAAGTGCGGCTACTGCGACTTCTTCTCGGTCCCGAGGGGGTTCGAGGACTTCGACCTTCAGGAGGAGTACGCCGGCGCCTTGATCCGGGAAATCCACGAAAGATCAGGTGAATTTTGCGGCCGGCCCGTCCGCTCGATCTTCTTCGGCGGAGGCACGCCGTCGCTCTTGGCCCCGGTTTTGCTTGAAGAGATTCTTGATGCCCTGGCGCGTCATTTTTCCTGGTCGCGTCAAACGGAGATCACGCTGGAGGCGAACCCGAAAACAGTATCGTTGGAAAAATTAAGAGCCTTCCGCGAGATGGGCTTCAATCGGATCTCCATTGGGGTGCAGTCGTTCCAAGACCGTTTTCTCAAAACTCTGGGACGGATTCATGATGGAAATGACGCACGCCGGACGGTTCATGACGCGCGCGCGGCGGGATTCGAGAACGTGAGCTGCGACCTGATCTTCGCGCTGCCCGGGCAGACGTTCGCGGATTGGGAGAACGACCTCGAGACGGCCGTCGGTCTCGGCACGGATCACCTCTCCGCGTATCACCTGACGATCGAGGCGAACACGCCGTTCGAGACGCTCCACCGTCAAAACCGGCTCTTGCTCCCGCCGGAGGATGACGGCCTCCGCATGCTCACGTGGACCCGCGAGTCGCTCGCGGCCGCGGGGTTGCCGGCGTATGAGATTTCCAACTTCGCGAGGCCCGGATTCGAGTGCGTCCATAACCGGAACTACTGGCGTTACGGGGACTATCTCGGGTTCGGGGCGGGAGCCGCCGGTTTTGTCCGATCAAAGGAGGATTCCGTTTACGGCGTCAGGCGCCACAACGTCCGAAACCTGAAAAAATATCTCGAACGGGAGATGCTCGACTTCGAGGACCGCATCGACCGCCGGACGGCGATGGGCGAATTCTGCATGCTGGGACTGAGGACGCGCGAGGGGATTGACGGCCAAGCCTTCGCTTCCTCGTTCGGCGTCCGCGTGGAGGACGTCTTTTCCGGGGTGATCGCCCGCTGGAAGGAAAGGGGCCACCTCCAAGGCGCCGGTTCCGGCTGGTCGCTGACCCCCGACGGCCTTCTCTTCACCGACGAGGTGGCGGCGTCGTTCCTTCCTTGAGGGGATTCGCGCGGCGTCCCGCGGTTCACAGCCGGTCAAAGTCCCCGATCATCGCGACCGCGTCGGCGTAACGCCGGTGCGGTTTCCCGTCGATCGCGCGCCCGACGATCCGGCGCAATTCCTTCAAGGTTGACTGTTCCGCCGGCGTCTGATGGCCCACGCGCGAGCGAAGGCGGGCCGGCAGGGTGCGGCCGAAGAAATCGAGCATCGTCATGCCGAGGGCGTAGACGTCGCGGCGCGGACCATCCACATATTCGGCCTGGTAGGCCTCGTGGGGGATGAAACCCGACGTACCGACGGGAGCGGTTTCCGGCCGGACCTCCTCCATCCTCACCGCCAGCGAGAAATCCGTCAGCTTGATCCGGGAGGCCTTGGCGTCCATCACGAAGTTCGACGGCTTGACGTCCCGGTGAACAATTCCCTCGGCATGAATCGCGGCGAGCGGGGCGATCAGCTGTCGGGCGAGCGAGACGGCCGACTCCAGAGCGATGGGATTTCTCTTGGGATGATAATAAGAGTCGATCCCCCTCAAGTCCTCCGACGGCATCCATTCGAAGCTGACGAAGGGGGCTCCCATGGGGATCCGCCCGGTGCCGTAGGCCTGGACCACGCCGTCCGAGGATGGGTTCGCCTGGAAGCGGATCTCGTTCAGGACGATCCACAGGGGGAGGGAACTGTCGCGGTCCGGCGACGTGTAGACCTTGAGGGCGACGGGGTGGCCGTCCAGTTCATCCTCCGCGCGATAGACCATGGAGTTTCCGGTTGTCGAGATCCGATGGATTTTGTCGTAGGTGGGGAATCCGCCGAGGTTCCGCGAGGAGATCTTCAGGAACTCGCATGGCTTGAGAAAGAGCCGCGCGACCGAGCCGGGGGATCCGACGAAGCGAGCCGGGTTCCGTAGAGATTCTCGCAACGGCAGGAGACGCCCGAAAAAATCGGGGAGGGATTCTCCCAGGCCGGGAAAAAGGCCGTGGCGACTCAAGACGGCGATCACCGCCTGGGCGGCGATCCGTTCGGGCACAACCTCGTCGCGCGCCGGTGCCATCAGCTCGCACATCTCGTCCAGAGGCCGAGTCGGAAGCCCGGCGGCCTCGAGCCCCGCCCGGTAATAGCCGGTCACCGTCTGAACGTCCCGGAGATGCGTCGCCGTGCCGGTGGCAAGAGTCTGCAGGGACAGGATGTGGTTTTGCAGGAAGGGCTCGATCAGCATCGCCGGGCTTTATCGGTCCGGCGGGGCCGATGTTGCCAGAACTTTTTTGGGGGACAGATTACTTCTTCTTCCCGAACCCGGTCACCACGTAGGTGCCGCTCCGGGGATCCATCGTCAGCTGAAGGACGCCGTTGCGCTCCATGTCCTCGAGCAGGTCCTGCCAGGTCCGGTAGCCGTGGTACGACTCGTTGAACTGGGGCTTCTTGCGTTTGAGGGTGTCCTTGATCATCGACGAGTAAAGCGTGTCGCGGTTTTCGCGCTTGAGGGCGAGGATCGTGTCGACGACCAGCTGGAACGCCTCCTTCTTCAGCTTGGGGAGGGATTCCTTGATCTCCGGCGCCGAGGTCGTCGCCGAACGTTCCAGGTCTTCGTAATAAATGAACTCGTCGCAGTTGTCGACGAGTAGCGCCGAGGTCGAATCCTTCATGCCGATCCCGATGACACGTTTGCCGTTTTCCTTGAGTTTGGAGACGAGCGGCGAGAAGTCGCTGTCTCCGGTCAAGATTGCGAAGGTGTCGATGTGGCCCTTGGAGTGGGCCATGTCGATGGCGTCGACGCACATGCGGATGTCGGCCGAATTCTTTCCGGCCGCGCCGCGCTTGGGGACCTCGATCAGCTCGATCGCCGCTTCGTGCAACTGCGTCTTGTAGTCCCCGTAGCGCGTCCAGTCGGAGTAGGCCCGCTTGACGATGATCTTGCCCTTCTCGAGCAGGCGCTCGAGGACCTTGTGGATCTCGAACTTCTTCCGCGAGCGCTCGAAGCCGAGCGCGAAGTTCTCAAAATCGATGAACACGGCAATGGACGACTCGGGGCCGTTCTGGCTGGCGGACTGGGTCATGGAGTTTCCTGATAAGCGGACCGAAGCCAAAACGCAAGACGTCCTTCCGTGGGGGACGCAACTTGGATAAATTTTTTCCGATAATCCATCCATGTCGTTGAATCCCGCCCAGCTCACCGTCTTTCACCTGAGGGTCCTCTCGCAGTTGGAGATCCTTCAAGGGACCAGTCATCTGGCCGGAATTTCACATGATTTCAGCCAGACCCTCGAAGTGTCGCTGAATCAGGCCTATCGCTACATGACCGCCGTTCGGGGGGGGGAGGCGCCGGCCCTCGCAGCGGGCCTGTGGAGTGCGGACGCCTTCCGGCAGCGCATCGGTGCGATTCTGGGCCAGGTGATCCGGTTTCAGCCGGGGGTTGCGCCCGATTTTCATCCGCTCCAGGCCATCCTCAGGCGCGGGATACGGCAGGAACCTTTTCCCGTCATCATCGAGAAGGTCTCCTACGAGGAGGCGGAATCCTTGGCGACCTTCCGATCGATGAAACGCGAATTGAAGGAATTCGAACTCCTCAAGGTCATGGACACGATGGAGCCGATGGTCTTTCTCATGCGCGGATGGGGCGGCGAAGTGCGGGCCATGGCGATTGCGGCTTTGCACGATGACCGGGAGGAAAAGACCATGCTGTGTTGCCGGGACGTCAAGTTCGACCGCAACCGCATGACCGCCTTACAGGGCGTCGGGGCCGTCCTCACCCTGGCGCGCCTCATCTATATGAAGAGGGCGGGCCATTTGAACGATGCGGCTCCCATACTCCGCGATATCCGTCCGCCGGTTTTGAGGGCCTATCGTTCTCATTTCCCTCATCTTCCTCCGGTGCGCGGCGAGCAGGGCGAGTGGCATATCACCAGGGCCGAGGCGGAGCACTTCCTCCTGCATTCCCCCGTCGATCTGATTGAACTGCCGCTCGCCCCGGCCGAGGCCCCCTCTATCTGAATTCACCGGGGTCGATCCCGTCTTCGTCGATCCACTTGTGAATCGTTACGCGCGAAACGCCGAGGGCCTGGGCGGCGTGACTGATGTTGCCGTTCAGGGATGCGAGCGTCTCCTTCAGCACCCTGCGTTTTTCCTGGCGGATCTCGGAAACCTTGGAGCCGTCGTGGGAGACCCTGACCGGACCTCCCTCCAGCTCAAAATCCTCCAATGAAGCGACGTCCGACCCGTGGCTCAAGGCGTTCGTGATGGCGCGGCGGACGGCCCGGTTGAGTTCGCGGATGTTGCCCGGCCAGGGCAGGCGCTGCAGAACGGCGAGCGTCTCCTCGGTGAAGCCGACGGGCGTGGGCGCGTGCCGCATCAGGAAGTAGCGCACGAGATGGGGGATGTCTTCCCGCCGTTCGCGCAGGGGCGGGATCTTCAGGACCCACTGAAAGCGCTGAAAGAGATCTTCGCGGAACTTGCCGTCGCCGCGTGACTTGTCGAGGTTGCGATTGGTTGCGAAGACGAGGCGGACGTCCAAGGCGATGTCCCGATTGCCGCCCACCGGGCGGACGTAGCCGTCCTCGATGACACGGAGGAGCCGGGCCTGTGTCTCTAGGGGCAGATCACCGACCTCGTCCAGAAACAAAGTGCCCTTGTGGGCTTCCTGGAAATAACCGCGATGATCGCCCACGGCCCCGGAGAAGGACCCGCGCACGTGCCCGAAGAGCTGACTCTCTGCGAGCGTCTGCGGGATCGCGGCGCAATTGACCGCGACAAATGGGCCGGTCCGGCGCCTAGGGTTCTCCGAGTGAAGGAACTGTGCGATCAAGTCCTTGCCCGTTCCCGTCTCGCCCAGGAGAAGGACGGAGTCGTTCCCGGGTGCGATCTTCTTCAGCCGCTCAATAAGGCTTTGAAAGGCCTTTGAGGAGCCGACGAGCAGGCGCTCGGCCTCGCCCGGGCGGATTCCGGAAAGCGTCACGCCGGGGGCGTCTCCGTTCGCCGCCCCCTTGGGCGGGCCGTCGATCTGGTAGGGAAGGCTGAATCGTCCCAATCGGATCGTGCCGGCAGGCGGCAGAGGGCGTTCGGTCGTGCGCAGATCGTTCAGAAAGGTGCCGTTCCGGCTGTGCAGGTCGCGCAGCCGGTACTCGCCGTCGTGAAAAAAAATCTCCGCGTGTTGTGAGGAGACAAAGACGTTATCGAGCGCAAGGTCGGAGCTCGGAGCCCGCCCGATGAGAATCCGCGTGCGGCGGAACTTTTTCTTTTCCGGCGTCAGAAAGTGGATGGTGGGCAAGGCGCGACGGTCGGACGCGGGTGTGGATTGCGTGGTCGCCGTCGCCGTTTTTTCGTGGGTCAAGGGGTTGAAAAGAGACCTCGTGTTTTCGAAAAACTGGCAGCGATAGCCCCCCACGTCGAACAGGTCGCCGTCCCGGAGGGGGCGGGCGCCAACGAGCCGCTCTCCGTTCAAAAAAACCGGTCCGTCCTTGGGCGTCAGGATGGTCTCGTCCCCGACCCGTTCGAGGCGGGCATGATAGGGCGCCGTGCCGTCCAGCAGGCAGACGTCGTTGTCACGCGCCCGACCGATCGTCAGAGTGGTTTCCAGCCCTTCGCGCAGAAGGGGTTGCCCACGATAGAGAACGATGAGATCGGCCATCCTTGACCTCCTGTCTTCCATTACCCAGTTGTCCTGGGCGACGTGCCGCGGGAAGCGGCCTGGTTGCCTGTAAACAGGAACAATCACGATCCGGGCCCTCTGTAAAGATTTACAGAGACCGTCGGCCGTTCCTTCGCATAAGTGCGCGGAAATGTTGCGGCGAAAGAGAACACCCCCACGGAAAACTTCTGGCACGTCGATTGATGAAGATGGCCGTTGTGAACGCAAACAGGTTCATTGGTTTGTTGGTCTTGGCGATCGTGAACGGCACGGATGTGTTTGGCGCCGACACCATCGAGCAGGCGCGGCGCGAGATCGATGGGGGGCGCTTCGAAACCGCGATCCGGATTCTGGACGAGCGGCTGGAGAATCGTCCGGAAGACGCTGCTGCGTTGAAGGTGCGCGCCCTCGCAGCGTGTGGTTTGGGCCGCTACGACGCCGCTGTTCGGGATTACGAGGCGGCTCTGAATAAGAACCCCGACGACGCCGAGGCACATCGGGATCTAGGGATGCTCCTGGTCTTTAAGGTGAAGGATGCGCGCCATGCAACGGAGCATTTGGAGAACTATCTTGTCCTGACGCACGAGGCGGACATTCCGATGGAGGTGATCCGAATTCTCAAATCTCTGGATCGGGGATGTTCCAAAAGAGAACACCAAATTGTCGAAGAGTTGGTGCGCATGGCACAGGCCTTCGAAGCGGCGGGTAAGCCGAAGATTGCTATTCGCGCTTACGAGAGGGCGCTCAGGATCCGTCCGACATGCAGCTCCTGCAACGAGTCCTTAGGGCGGCTCTTGAAGGATGAAAGGTACCTCGCGAAGGCCAGACTGTTTCGGAGTGGCGGATAAAGATTTGTCCACAAAGGGCGGCGGGCAGAAAACATATTTCGTTGAATGGATTGAGAAAAGCGGCATAAACAGCGGCGAAAACAGCAGCCGAACGTTAGGCGGCGTGAAAAATGAACCCTGCTATGGAATGGAAAACATTATTTCGGTCTTCCGTTGTCATCATCGCGATGCTCTCGCAGATCACTTTGTGGCCGTCGGGTCTTGAAGCCTATGACCTCTCACATTCGACGATCCGCAAGTCGCCGTCGGCCCCGTTCACCGTCGCCCTGGTTCCCTTCGCGGAGATGCGTACCCGCTCCCTGGACGATCTGATGCGAAACCTTCGCGGAGAGCTGAAGAAGACCAAAGGCATGCGTGTCATGGAGGAGGCGGAGACGGAGGAGATCCTTCGTTACTACCTGAAATACGTGAATGCCACGACCGAGGGCAATTCCGTCCAGCGCTCGCTCACAGAGGCGCGACAATCCCTGCTCGCAGGAAATTACCCCCAGGCGGAGAAGCTTCTTGCGGCGACGGAGCAGAAGATTGGCGCCGCCGTTGCGTTGGGGGGGAGCAACGAGGGTTTGTACCAGATCCACCTCCTGCGCGCGAAGGTCCACCATGCGAAAGGCCGAAAAGAAGGCGTGGCGCGTGAGTATGACCGGCTGGTTCACTTGAATCCCCGCATGACGTTGGATGCAAACCTTTACAGCAACTGGGAGAGGAAGGCGTTGGACGATGCCCGCGAGCGCGTATCCAACGAGAACTCGGCGTCGGTCAAAGTGGTCGCAAGTCCGCTGGGCAGCGAGGTGTTCTTGAACGGGGTCCACCAGGGCATCGCACCGACGACGCTTCGGGACCTTCCCGCGGGCCTTCACGTGGTCGAGGTCAAAACAGTCCACCACGCTCCATTTCTACAGCAGGTGAACCTGAAGGCCGGCGAGACGGCCGAGGTGAGCGCGCATTTGACTCGCACTGGCGTGGCGGGAAGTGAGGCTGACTCGCTCTCGGTCACGATCCGGCCCTCCCTTTATAAAACCGATTTGGAGATCTCGCGCCTGATATCGACGCTCGGTTATCACCTGGGCGTCGACCGGATCGTGCTCGTCTCGGACAAGAATTCGAGCGGCGTCGACTCGCTCGTCTACCGCATCGGCGACACGGGACTGGGCAGCGTTCAGCGCCAACACCAAGTGGCCCTTTCTTCCGCCGACCGGGGAGGGAGCGTCGCCGGCATGGTCGGCGCGGTGAATCAGGAGCTTCGCACGGACGTCCTGAAGGACCCGCCGAAGTATGCGGACCAGAGTGTGGGAAGCGTGAAGCTGCACGAGGTCCGAAAGAAGCCGTTCTATAAGAGGCCGCTCTTTTGGATCCTGGCCGGGGCCGCAGCGGGCACCGGAGGGGCGTTGGCGGCGGTTCTCGCACCGGGGGCGGCGGCCGGCGGAATATTGATCGGTTTTTAACCTTGAGGAGATCTCTTATGCGGGCAGCGACATTCAAGACGACGGCGTTGGTTCTGTCCTTGGCAATCGGTGCCGGTTGCGCGAGCGGACGGACCGTCTCCAAGCGGAGGGGGCCGCAGCCGACCTACACGTGGAAACAGGCCGTCTAT
Source organism: bacterium (assembly GCA_035454885.1). Classification (NCBI taxonomy): domain Bacteria; species bacterium. The sequence goes on along the minus strand of DATIGE010000006.1, from coordinate 24,243 downwards.
TTCGACTTCGACAAGTCCGAGGTCCGCGGGGACGCCCACGCGGTCCTGGACGACGTCGCCGGCAGGATGAAGGGCGATGAGAAGGCAGTGGCGATTCTTGAAGGTCACGCCGACCCCATCGGCGAATCCTACTACAACGAAGCCTTGGCGGAAGACCGGGCCCGTTCGGTGCGCGTGTACCTCAGAGATCAGGGTGCCGATGCCCACCGCATTACGATGACGTCCAAAGGCGAACGCGACCCCGTGGTCCAAGGATACGGCCGCAAGGATCTTGAGCCCAATCGCCGGGTTGACGTCATCCTGACGCTGACCGGGAGTGAGGAGGAATCCAAGAAGGAGGAAGGGAAATGATCCTGAGGAATAGGACAATCTACGCCTTTCTTTTCGCGCTGGCCTGGGCCGTACAGGCGGTGGTTTCGGGGGTTTGGGGGTGTGGTGGTCCGAGCCGAACGGGGATCAATGTGAGCATCGCGGTTCCGTTCGAACTTCTGTCCCTCGAAAACTATCAGGTGGAGATGACCCTGATCGACCCCTTGACCGATGCCGCTCTGCAGGGTCCCGTACCCTTGACCCAGGACGAGGCCAACGACGTATGGACGGGCGAATTGCTCGATGTGGGGGAGGAGCAATTCGTGGCGGTGGTGGAAATCTTGGGGCCAGTCGAAGGCAGCGAGTCTATCCTGCTGGCTAAAGCCGCGCGCGACGTGACGATTCCGAAAGGCGCGCCCTTCGCGACCATCACGTTCAAGCCGTCCGACTTCGATACAAACCTCGACAACGACGGCGACGCTCAGACCAATGTCTATGAGTATGTCCATGGAACGGATCCCAATCAACCGGGAGGTGGGGCATGAGAAAGGTCAAAATCCTTGTTGGCGTCACGGTCATGGCCTGTATGGCGCTTCTCGCCGCCTGTGGAGGGAAAAAACTTCAGACCTCCCTCTCGCTCGAGGACGCGTATTGTCCCCAGGGAAAGGATCTTTCGGGCGCCGTTCCCGAGGTGCTGAAGATCGAGTCATATGAGATTACCATTTCAGGCGACGATTTTGAACCCATCACGGTCACACTGGACGGCAAGACGGCTTCGGCCCCTGTGGAGGAGATCCCCAAGGGAGAAAATCGCACACTGCTGATCGAGGCCAAGAACAACCGCGGCCAGGTGATTTGTCGGCGGGAGTTGACGGGGATCGAGATCAAGGGCGGAAAGATCGCCTTGGTGGAAATTTCCCTGCTGGCGGTTCCGTTTGTGGCGAACATCTCCAATGGCAATGTGGTGACACAAACACGTCTGACCTTCGACGGTTACGGAGAGCCGGTGGGCGCGGTGCAGATCATCGACACCTTCAATGGCGAGGAATCCATATTGACCGATTTGATTACCAGCGCCGACTTGGTTTCGCCGTCGTCCGCGGATGCGACCTTCCAGTTCAAACCGGCAGTCCTTCCGATCGGCGAGCACCTCTTTACGGTGCGCGACTTTCAGACCGGCGAACAAAGCCAGGTGACCGTGACGCTGGTCGCGCCGGGACGGGCGCCCGGGACGGGTCTGAGCATCGCCGGTTTTATCGGTACGGCGGGAGCGCAAACAGTCGGCAGGAACGATAACTTCGTCGAGGCGCTGGAGGCTCTCTCGAAATAAAGCGGAGAAAAAGGGGCGACTCATGAAAAACCTAAAATGGTCCTGTCTATTGGCCTTAGGGGCCGCAATTTGGCCTTTCGCCGGTTCGTTATCCACCCAAGCGGCCGAAACGGCAAGAATCCCGCCGCTCGTCCTTTATGGCGTCGAGATGGAACGCAGGCCTGAGATCCTGCCCTATGAGTTCGAGGAGATTGCCAAGAAAAATCCCAAGGCGTCCTCCCTTCTCTGGAAATTCGACAGGGTGACGTACGCCGGCGAAGGGGAGATCGTCCTGTCCGGATATTCTCCTGACCGCAAAGAGGCGGAAAAGATCGCGCGCTCTGTCCCCGGTTCCAAGATTCTGGAGATCACGGTCCTGCCGCGGGAGGAATGGAGCGGCCGGGAGGTTGCCGTCTACGGTTTCCCGCTGGCCGGCAGCGAAGACAGCGTCGTAGGGGACGTCTGGGTCGTTTCCCGCGGTCAAGCCCCGAGACGCCTGGTGGAGAATGTCCTCTTGGGCTACGTGCATCCGGAGAACACGACGGTCTTCAAGGTGGCCGGATTTTCAAAGGACGAGGCTTCCTTCGTCTATTGCCTGGGCCCGTGCACGCGCTACGACGTCGAGACGGGTAAGAAGACCGGCGTTGACGCCAGCGCGAAGTAAACTGTCACCTGTCTGCTCTTAACACCTCCAGTTAGTATACGGCCTATTAAATTCAAGACCTGGAGGACCACTCCAACAACTTGTGGATTTAATTCAGCATTCGATCAGCTCACATTGATTTCCATCTTGGCATAGCCCTTGCTGAAGATCCTCTCAAAACCACGGGGGGATCTATGAGAGTTGAAAAAATAATCTTGAGCGCCATGACGATCGCATCTTTGGGATTCGCCGGATGCGACGGCGGTACGAAAGTGTCCGATGTGAGCATCCCATCGCCGATCCCAGAGGAGAAGACGACCTTGAACGAGGCGAGTCTCACCCTGAACGGCGTGAGCCATGAGTTCTCAAGTGTCGCCTTGCCGTCCGAGGAACTAACCTATTCGGTGGTGCCGGGTATCTCTCGAACCGTTGTCAGCTCGATTGTTGAATTGACCGGCCAGGAGGACGGGGTCCGCATCACTCTAAGGCTCCCGCTTTCCGTCGAGGAAAATGGCATTACCGTCTTCAGTTGGAAAGAGGGGCAAATGCTCGGATTTGGTCCCACGGTGGGCGGAACGTATTTCAGTACCGACGAGGTCCTCTCCATCGACGTTCGCGATGATTCCGGCCGCGCCTACTCCAGTTGGAATCAAGGCGCGGAAGGCTTCGTCGAGGCCGTCCGGTTGGGTTGGACCGGGGGAGAGCCGATTGAACTGAATTTTATAAACATCGTGCTCTTCGACTTCGGCAAGACGGATTCCATTGTCTTGGACGGCTCCCTCAATGATGTGATCGAACCAAGAGTCGAGCCCGGCGAGTAACCTTTACACATTCGCGGAGACACTCTAGATTGGCGCCCTGAGAGAGGGGTCAATCCTTGGAAGCGCATCGGGTGGGACGCTATGCCCTTGTCAAGCTGATCGGCCGCGGCGGCATGGCGGACGTCTGGATCGGCAAGGCATTCGGGGCGAGCGGGTTCGAGAAGATCGTCGCGATCAAGCTGCTGGCACCGTACAACGTCGATAAGGAGGACTACCAGCGCGCGCTAACCGATGAGGCGCGCATCCTCGTCAATCTCAAGCACCCCAACATCGTCGACGTCTACGACCTGAACTTCGAAGCGGAGAATCCCTACCTCGTCATGGAGTTCGTGGAAGGAACGGAGCTCCGCGACGTTCTCCGCGCCCTCCGCGCGAAGAAGCAGAGATTGCCGCTCAAACTGGCCAATTACGTGATCGCGGAGGTCTCCAAGGCCCTGGCGCACGCGCACGAGCGCAAGGACCCTCAGACCGGACGGCCGCTTAAGATCGTTCACCGCGACGTCTCGCCTTCGAATATCCTCATTTCGGCGCAGGGAGACGTGAAGCTCTCGGATTTCGGCATCGCCAAGTCGGCGCTCCAGTCGGGGCAGACGCAGGTCGGTCTCATCAAGGGTAAGTTCCGCTACATGAGCCCCGAACAGGCCGAAGGACGGGCTTTGGATGGGCGTTCGGACCTGTTCTCACTCGGGCTCGTTTTCTATGAATGCCTTTTCGGGGCGCCGGCCTACGAGGCCTCCAGCGACGTGGGCGTTCTGCAGATGGCCCGGACGGGATCCGTTGCCATCCCGAAGGAGTGCGACCCGGACCTCCGATCCGTTTTCACCAAAATGCTGGCCCCGAAGGCGTCCGAGCGTTTTGCCGACCTCAATGTGTTCCGGCGCGCCTTGACGGAGGCGATGTCGCGTCGGGGCGAAATGGGCGACCGCGAGTCGTTCGCCGAGTTTTTGGGGGTCCTCGATTTACCCCAGCTCCGTAAGGCCGGCGAGATCCGGCGGCAAGCCGAGGACTGGGATCCTCAGCCGACCTCGCAGATCCTGACCGGAGAGGGAACCCTTCGGACACTCGCGGAGGAAGCGCTGCCGCGGCGGCGGAAGAAGCTGTATGTCTTCAGCGGAGCCGCCGCCGCCGTTGGAGCCGCTGCCGTCGTATTTTTGCTGGCGGCGGATCCCTTCAAGGCCGTTCCTGTTCCTCCGGAGGTCGCCGCCCCCGAGACATGGCCGGTCGTTGCAGTGCCCGTCGCGGCCGCTTCGTCCGTCCGGACGCAAGGCACGCTTTTCGTCGAGACGGCGCCGCCGGATGCGGCGGTCGAGGTCAAGTTCGGTGATCGCAAGATTGCGATGACCGGCGCCTTCTCGCTGCCCGAGATTCCGTTCGGAGCGCCCGTGGAGATTATGGCGTCCAAGAAGGGGTTCCGGTCCGTCTCACGGCGCGTGACTTTTTCAAGCGACAAGGCGGAGGAAAAGCTGACGCTGACCCTCCCCGAGATCAAAGACGTTCAAGTGCGTTTTGTCGCGGATCCTTACGCCGAGGTGAGCGTTCCCGGCCAATTCTCCGGGGTGGAGACGCCGATCGCCTCAAGACGCCTTCCGCCGGGCGATTACGACGTTACCTTTTCGCACGGCCCTTCCGGCCATCGCGCCGTGGCCAGGATCAAAGGCCGCGAGGGCGGAAACTTTTTATGTTCGGCGAACATGGCGGTCGAGGACGCCTCCGCTGCGGCCTCGGCCTCCTGCCGTCCCCGATGAGTCTAGCGGCTTCCGATTGAAACTAATGGGAGCCGGAAGACGCCGTGGCCGTAAGTCCCGGCGTAGAGAGTTTCGGTCGCCGGGTCGTAGGCGAAGGACGTGATGCGGAACGTCGGGAGGCCCTCGTTCGAAAGCGTCCAGGGTCCTTTGTCCAGGGAGAAGAGGATCCCCTCGGGCGTGGCGGCGACCCGGAGGTTCTTGGAGTCGACGGTCATCCGCGCAAAGACCGTCTGGCCCAAGGCTGCGTCAAAGGAGGGCGTCGATTCCATGATCCCGGCGAGGCGCTTTTCCTGCACCCAGGAGTCCGGCGCCACCTGCTTGTAGACGGCGTGGAAGTCCGCGCCCACGTCGTCGCTGCCCGGCAGCGTGCCGTGCAGGATTTCATCGGATTGTGCGAAGACGAAACCGCCGCTGAACTCCATGGCCCTGATGTTCTTGGTCCGCAAGCCGGACGGCTCCCGGGGAGTCCAACCCGATCCGGCCTCAAAGGACGAGAGTCCTTCCGACGTGGCGGCCCAGAGGACGCCGTCCCGGACAGCCAGATCGTTCGGCGTTGTTTGGAGAGCGGGCAACGGACTCCAAGCGCCGTTCCCTTGCCGGGAAAAAACTCCCCGGCTCGTCGCCACGTAGAGCGTTCCGCTTGCGGCGTCCCGGGTCATCGCGGAAACGGCCGTCCCCCAGATGCCGGTCTGTTGCTTGAAGAGGGGAGGGCTCCACGACTGGCCGTCGGTCGAGACATAGAGGTCGAAGAGTGTGCCCACGTACACATCGCCGTTGGACGGGTCGACGAAGATCATGCGGAGCTGGGTCAAGGGGCCTTGAAACAGGTCGTCGCCCGCGTCCATCGCCGACCACAGACCGTCCATCAGCCCATACGCGAAGACACCGACGCTATTGAAGAGGTAGAGACGGTTTCGAACGGGATCGGCCGCCGGGCGGCTGAGACAGCAAATGCCGTCGCCCGTCTCGGATGGGATGGTCGTCCTGAGGGCCCAAGCGAGGCCGTCGCCGCTCTCCAGAATCTGACCCTGGCGCCGCAGAAAGGTCATTCCGTTCAAGGCCGCCAGCGATTGGGCCTCTTGCCCCGAGTCGATCCATCGCGCGCCGTCGAACCGGAAGAGCTCGCCGCCGGCGACGGCGAAAAGGGGAGGATCCGCGTCGAACAGGGACTCGAACTCGGGGCCCACGAAGGGCGACGGTACTTCGGAAAGGCCGAAGTCGCTCAAGGCAGGCGCGTCCGGCAGTAAGGAGAATCCGGAGCCTTCCATCCATTCGAAGACGCCCGACTCGCCCAAAACAACGAGCCGGTTTTCCTGCCAGGCGAGGGCATTGAGGGCGCCGCCGTCCAGCCCGCCGACGGGTTCCCAAGGGTCCAAGACCAGCATCGTGTTGCTCGAGGAGGGATTGGGAGTCCCTGCGGAACCCGGTGTCTCAGATCCGCAACCCGCCGCCGTCAAGAGAAGGAGCGCGGCCAGCGGCGCGATTCGTTTCTTGCGCCATGTTTTCATATCAAAATCCCCCTCCAAGCAGGCTGCATCCGCCGGCGGAGCTGCCTGCTCCGGGAGAGAGGTCCGGCGAGAATGAAACGTCCCCGGTTCCGTCGTCTGCTTGGGGCAGGAGGCTCGCGCCGGCGCCGTTGTCGTTCCAAGCCGACTTGGGGCGGTTGGTCGTTCCCTTCAGAACGATGCGGGAGAGCGCTCCGGCCGCGGTGTCGCTCCGCACGTAGAGGTTGGACGCGTACACGGCCTCTTCCGCGGGCCGGAAGGTCAGATGAATGTCGAGCGATTGTCCGGGTTCCAAGGTGGCCGTGGTGGGGTCGGCCGAAAACGCGGTCCGGCTTGTTTCCATCCCCTTGATGGTCAGCGTTTCTTTTCCGCCGTTGGTGATCGTGAAAGCGGCGGCGGCTCGTTCCCCCACCGCGACCGTGCCAAAATCGATTTCCTTTGTCGAGAGAATTAGGGATGGAAACGCAACGTTCTTGACGACGGCGGTCACGCGATCCGTCGCCGTGTTTCCGTCGGCATCCGTCACCTCCACTTCGAATTGGAGGGATTTGTCCGATGCGACGGAAGGGGCCGTGAACGTCGCCTGCGCGGTGTTCGCGCCGCCGAGGGCGACCGGCGGCCCGGATACCTGGGTCCACGAGTAGCTCAAGACGTCGCCCTCGTCCGGATCGGAGGATGTTGAGGCATCCAGGGTGATGGATGATTTTTCATCCACCGTCTGATCCGGACCGGCGTCCGCGCGCGGTGCGTGCGCGCCGTCGGCGACGAGTACGGAGACCGTGGCGACGGTTTCGTCGCCATTGGAATCGGCGGCCAGGGCCGTGATCCGATGGGGGCCGGCCGTGAGATTGGCCGTCAGGGGATTGCCGAAGCCCAAGTCTCCCGCCGTGTCGGATGTCCAATGGATCGATGATCCCGTCAGGACGCCGTCCTCCAGATCGCTGGCTTCGACGCTTAAGACGACCGCCGCTCCCGCGAGGACCGTCTCACCGTCGGCGGGCGACAAAATCGTCAGTTGGGGAGGTTTGCCGCCGACCGCGAACGGGGGCGAATCGGCGGACGTCGTGAGAAAACCGTCGCTTGCGATCACGCGGACGAAGGCCTCTTTGCCTCCGGGGAGGCGCGAGGCGTCGTAGGCGATCGAGACGTCGGTCAGATCAACTCCCAACACGCGGAAGCTCGCGCCGCCGTCGGCGCTATAGAGGACCGAGTAGGTGAGCGCGTCGCCGTCCTCGTCCGATGCGTTCCATGCGGCGGCAAGGACGCCATCCATCAACTCGCCGCCCGTGGGAGAGGTGACCGTGACGGCGGGGGCGTGGGCGGACCGCCGGCGCTCGGTGAGAACGTCGTCCCCGTTTAGAAGCTGGACGCCGCCCAAGCCGTCGAGCTCGGGGACCACGAGCGAGAACGCGAGGCCGCCCGGGCCCGGCTGGTCGGCATCCTCCAGGGCGGAGGCCTGCCCCGACCGGAGGGGATAGTCCATCAGGGCGGCCCCGGCCGCGTCGATCAGGCGGAGCGTGTAGGGCGTCGAGCCGGCGGCGCCGTCGTCCGGGAGGTCCGGTATGGAAGACGACGAGTAGAGAGGAGACATGCCGGCGGAGCCGTCCGACGTGATCTGGCCCGCGATGAGGAGCGACGGCCGGCTTTCCGTCGCCGCGCAGCTCTTGAGGTTGCCGCAGCCGCGGCTGTTGCTGGGGTCGGCCGCGCGGCTCCGGAGCCTCTGAAAGAGGTATTGATAGCGCTGCGGGTGGATCCATCGGGACTGGCCGGAGTTCTGCCGGTAGGCCATGACGTCGATGGCGCCGGAGGACGAGCAGGACTTGGTGATCTTTCCGACGCAGCCGGCGGGGACGCTTTGGTTCGCGCAGTCGGTGAAGCCGGAGCCGTCGCCGCAGGTGACCGCGACGCATTGGCTGGTGTGACAGCCTTCCTGAACGGCCCCCGTGCAGTCCGTGTAGGTGAGCCCGTTGTCGCAGGTCACGTCCGCGCAGCAGGAACCGTAGGCCGACCACGCGATGGGGGCGACCGTCCGGAGCGAATCGGCGTCGAAGCCGACCTCCGTGATGGCGCTGAATTGGATGGCGTGGCCGTCGTCGTAGTTCTCGCCGTCCAAGGTCGCGAAACAACGGTCTCCGCTCCCGCCGTAGCGTTCCACGTAATGCGTGTGGCAGAGGCCGTAGGTGTGGCCCATCTCGTGGGCGAACGTCTCCTGGCCGACCACCGGCGACGCGAGACCGCCTCCGTAGGCGACGCGTCCGGGAATGTCCTCCGCGCGCCCGCCGTTGAAACTCTCCGGAAGCCAGCCGTAGACGCGGTCCGGCACGGGCTGGTTGCCTAGGTGGGCGGCGAAGAAGAGGGCCTGGAACCACTTGTCATTCCCCCAGCCTTCGCGCAGCGCGATGGGATTGCGGCGGACGTAAGTCAGGCCCGAGACCGGAAAGATTTTTTTTAGGAGATTCGCCCCCTCGGCCATGCGCGTCTCATTGGGCAGGGCGTAGAGGACATGGTTGCTGCCGTCCACGAACGTGAGGGGAAAGTAATGCACGACGGGCTTGTAGTTCTCGTAGAGGGACAGCTCCTCGGAGACGACGTTATTGCCGTAAGCGGACTCCATCAATCGTTCCACGCGTCCCCCCGCGGCGGGGTTGATGTCCGCGCGGAAGGTCCACCGGTCGGACTCCGTTCCCTTCACGAAAGATTCGGGCACCGCGAAGTTGAGCGTCGCGTCGGAGACCTTGCGGTCGGGGGACGGGACCACGGAGATCGGGCCGTTCTGGGAGGCCAGTGGCGAGCCCGGCACCTCCGATCCGTTTTTCAGGACGTGCAGGACGCCGTCGACACGACGGATGGTATTGGAGGTGTTCGCGACGCCTCGGATCGTCGATGCGACGAACGTCCGCACGACCGTCCTCTTGCCCGCGAGGAGAGGGAGACTGTTGTCCGGGTCCTGGATGCCCTGTGTGATCTCCAGGCGGTCGGCGGCGAGGTCCAGGGACGAGACGGCCGTGGCCTTGAGAGCGAGAGCGGCCGACGGTTGAAAAAAGTCGTTGGAGGCGATCGTCCAGCCGGCAGAGTGAGATCCCTCTGCGGCGGGCGCGTAGCGAGCGTAGAACGTCGCCGTGGACTGAGGGGCCACCGTGAGCGGCAATCCCTGGGCCGAAAGGAGGCTGAGCGACGTCGTCGCGCCCGCGATCGTCAGGGGCTCGTTTCCGGTGTTGGTGGCGTGGAGGCGGAACAACCCCACGTCTCCCGCGTAGAGTGTTCCCAGGTCGATCTGCGAGCCGGCGAGCGCGCCGTCCAACGGCGTCACGCTCATCACGGGCGAGACACCCCGGCCGGCCACGTCGATCTTCATCGATGGCAAGCCGAGGTCATTGCTTGAGACCGTCAGCTGGCCGTTCAAGACCTCGTTCGGGAGAGTCGTGGCGCTTAAAGATGTCGGAGTGTACCGGGCCTCGAAGCTTTGGGTTGCGCCCGCCGCGATCGAGGCGGAGGAGGGGACCACGGTGAGGCGGGACGAGGGCGCGGAGATGCCGGAGATCGTCAGCGTCGAGAGGCCCTTGTTCCGGATGGAGAAGGTGCGCGTCTTGGTCGCGCCCAGATGCGAATCGCCGAAATCGATGCTGAGCAGAGACGGGTCCAGGTTGGAATTGACGGCAATGCCGGAGAGATCGACTTGGAGATTCGCGTTCAACGGATCGTTCGTGCTGAAGCTGAGTTTGCCCGATTTGGATCCGCTCCCTGAGGGCGCGAACGTGACCCCGATGACGGCGGATTCGCCGGCGGCGAGCGAAACGTCCGCCGGCGGCGTGACGATGAATCCCCCGTTCACGCCGAAATTGCTCAGGTTGAGGATGAACGGGTCGCCGCACGAGGTGCAGGCCAGATTGGTGACACGAACGAACTTCGTCAGGCTCTCGCCGGCCGGAATCGTCCCGAAGTCGAGGCTGTCTGTGGAAATCCCGAGGTACTGTTGAACCCCGTTGCCGGTCAGGGCGATGGCCAACGCTGGGGCGTCCGGGTCGTTGCTCGAGACGTTCAAGACGCCCGACGCCGGCCCCGGGGAGGCGGGCAGAAACGAAACAAAGAAGGTGTAGTTGGATCCGGGCGCGACCGAGAAGGAACTGGAGGAGACGCCGAAGGGCGACGCGGTCGAGAGCGTGCCGAGAAGTTGGGCGGATCCCTCGTTCTGGATGAAGATCCCCTTGGACTTGGCGACGCCGATCTCCGTGTTACCGAAATCCCAGCTGGTCACGCTGATGTTCAGGTTGGATTGCCCGACGAATCCGGCGCCGACCAGATTCGCCGCAAAGGTCTGCGGGCCGGCCGAAAATGAGGCCGTGAGGTCCGCCGTATGGATGCCCTCGGCGCCCGTCGGATGGTAAGTGACCTGAACGGTCTTCGACTGTTCCTCGGAGAGGGTGAAGGACGTCGAGTCCACGGTAAACGGCGAGCCGGCCGGCAGCGAGAGCGTTACGGAGGCGCTGGCCGGATTGGTGCACCGGCAAACGCAGAGGCTGCCCTCGTAGTAGCGTTGGCTGTGGTAAGTGACGGTGAGCCCCATTGACTTGGAGCCGTTGATGGGGACCGCTCCGAAATCCAGTCCCGGCGGACTGAACTCCAACGCGGGGTGCACCGGCTCGACGCAAAGAAATGCATCGGCGTCACCGGCCATGAAGGCGGTAACCGCCGTCATGATGAGCAGAAAAAGGATCGCCCATGTCTTCTTCATACTCGCCTCCTTGGGGCTTGTGATATTCGGTTGTCGTTGATCTCTTGCCCCGGTCTTCGAAGAGGCCTGAGGCAGGTTGCTAATTAGTTGCCGCTGCGGCGCGTCACTTCAAATCTCCTGTTGCCCTTGTCAGAGGTCTTTATCTATATTTCACCGCCCCTTAAAAAAACTTTATGAACGAAGACGTCAGCAAGAAAAAATCCGAAGAGGGTGTGGAAGACGAGATCACGCAGACCGTCCCCGAAGACGATGTGGACGGGGCCAAAAGCGCCCTCGAGGCCAAGGTGAAGGAGCTGGAGGGGAAGTACCTCCGCACGTACGCCGACTTCGAGAATTACCGGAAACGCGTGGCCAAGGAGAAGGAGGAGGTCCGCCAGGCGACGAGCGAGCACCTGCTCCGGGAACTCCTGGATGTGAAGGATCATCTGGAGCTCGCGCTTTCGCACTCGAACGAGACGCAGGCCTCTCCGGAGTTCAAGACGCTCCGCGACGGCGTTCAACTGACGCTCAAGCATCTCCAACATTTTTTGAAAAAGTGCGGCGTGGAAGAGGTCCGGGCCCTCGGGGAGCCGTTCAATCCCGCCTTTCACGAGGCCATTCAGCAGGAGGAGAGTCTGGAATACGCGCCCGGATCGGTCGTGCGCGTCTACCAAAAAGGCTATCTCCTGAACGGCCGCCTTCTGCGTGCCGCCCGCGTGACGGTCGCCTCCGCCTCCTCCAAGGAGAAAACGTGAACCGTCAGGCCCGCGTCTTGCCGGTGTGCATGATGCTTGCCGTCTTCCTGTGGGTCTCCGGATGCGCGACCGGCGGCGGGGGTGGAAAGCCCGGCGCGTCCGGCTTGAGCCGGCTCACGAAGACGCCCGAGATGGAGAAAAGTTTCCAGGAGGCGGAAAAACTCTATCTCGCCCGAAAGGTCGACGAGGCCAAGACGGCCTTCGCGGCGTACATCGACCAATTCCCCTACAACGCCCTCACGCCGAAGGCCCACTTTCGCCTCGGCGAGATCGCCTTCACCGAAAAGGACTATCCGGGGGCGATCGCCCGTTACAAGAAGTCGCGCGAGCGGGGAGTCCATCCCGAGTGGGGCGCGTACGCGATCTACAAGCAGGCGGTGGCGCACTCCTACCTCGAGGAGCCGGCGAAGGTGTTCGACGCGCTGGACCGGATCCCGCCGCAGAACACAGACCGGCGGGTGGCCGTCCGCGCGGCCTCCTTGCGCGTGACGACGGCCAAGAAGGCCGGCGATGCCTTTCAGGAAAAACAGGGCTACTTGGAGGCGATTGATGCCTACGAGGGGCTCCAGCCTGGCGAATCTAAGGTGGGCGACCTCAATTGGGTCGTGGGCCAGAAGACGGCGAGGGATGAGCTGCGCGCGTGGATCGCGTCCGATACGGACGAGGGTGATCTCGGCAATCCGTCCAAATTGAAAGGGCTTTGGAAACGCTTCGAGGGCAAGACGTCCGGAGGTTACCTGGCGTGGAAGCTCGCCCGTCTTTATGACCAAAAGGGCGACTACGCCCGCGCGGGCGTGTGGGCTTTAGCGTACGCACAGGGCGACCCCAAGGGTGAGTTCATGGCCGATGCCCGGGCTCTGTTGGCCGAGCTGGAGAAGCGCGGGCAGGGGGTGGGGCCCCTCCCCCCCGAAGATCGTCGCGGCGCCGTGGGCGTCCTGTTGCCGCTCACCGGAAAGTACGCCGTCTACGGCGAGTCGGTCCTGCACGGGCTCGAATGCGGGGCCGGCGTGTTCGCCCCATGTCGGGGGGACTTGAGGCTGAACCTGATCGTTCGCGACACCCAGGGCGACCCGAAGGTTTCGGCCAAAATCATCTCCGAGTTTGCGGCCGATCCGGCCGTCCGGTTGGTGATCGGCCCGCTCGCACAGGTGGAAGTGGATCAGGCCGCCGCCGCCGCCGAGTCGGCGCAAATGCCGCTGGTCACCCTTTCGCAGAAGGCGGATGTCGCCCGGCAGGGGCTCTACGTCTTCCGCAACTTTCTCACCGTGGCCGACCAGGTCGCGAGCCTCGTGGATTACGCCTGCGGAGCCAAGAAATACAAAAAATACGCCATCCTTTACCCGGACGGGCCGGCGGGCCAGGAGTACAAGAGGGCGTTCGAGGAGGAAGTGAGCCGTTGCGGCGGAAAGTTGGTGGCCCAGGCGTCTTATCCCCCGGAGTCCCGCAATTTCAGCGACGCCTTGAGGACGCTCAAGTCGTCCAGCCCGGAACAGTCGCCGGACGCCCCCGTCGCGTTCGAGGCCCTGTTCGTCCCCGACGTCTACCGCAAGATCCCGGATGTCGTCGCCGCCATGAAGATCACGGGCATCGAAGGCATCAAGCTCCTCGGAGGCGCCGGCTGGGACCATCCGGGCCTCTTGAACGCCGGCGCCGAGGCCCTCGAAGGCGCCGTGTACGTGAACGGATTCTACGCCAAGAGTTCGAGCTTCGGCGTCCGCGACTTCGTCGCGACCTTCCAGGGCGCCTACGGCTTCGAACCGACGATCCTGGAGGCCTACGCCTACGACACGATGAGGCTCGCGGGCGAAGTGTTGCGCGACAATCCGTCCGCGGACCGTTCGGCCCTGCAGGCGGCCCTCTCCAAGAAGCGGAACTTCGCCGGGGTCACCGGCAGCATTTCCTTCGACAATGAAGGCGACGCGCGCCGGCGCCTCTCGATCCTGACCGTTCAACAGGGTGAAATCCGGGAAGTGCCGTGAGATGCCTCTCAATGAATTCCAGCTCATCAGCCGGCTAACGTCAAAGTTGCCGAAAGGGCGCTGTGTCGCCGTCGGTCCCGGGGACGACGCGGCGGCCGTCCGTGTCGGAGACAGAACCATTCTGCTGACGACCGACCTTCTGATCGAAGGCGTTCATTTCCGCCGCGATTTTATGACCCCCGAGGACATCGGCTTCAAGGCCATGCGCGTGAACCTCTCGGACGTCGCCGCCATGGGAGGGAGTCCGCGATTCGCCCTCGTGTCGTTGGGATTGCCCCGCGCAACCCGTGGCCGGTACGCGGAGCGGCTCTTTGACGGGCTCAGACTCGCCGGGGACGGCACCGGCGTCTCCATCGTGGGGGGAGACACCAACGCCTCCAAGCAACTCATTGTGAACGTCGCCCTGATCGGGGAGGCCGGACCGCGTGTCCTGCTCCGGAGCGGCGCGCGCGCCGGAGACCGTCTTTACGTGACGGGCGCGCTCGGAGGTTCGGCGCTCGGTTTGGCCGCGCTGAAAAAGGGAAGACGGGGCTTCGGCGCGTTCATCGCGCGGCATCGGAGGCCGCCGCTCCGCATTACGGTCGGGTCGGCCCTCGCGAGGACGCCCGGCGTCACCGCCCTGATGGACCTCTCGGACGGATTGGCGGGCGACTTGCCTCATCTCCTCGAGGCTTCGGGGGTCGGGGCGGAGGTGAACGTCGGCGCGATCCCAACGGTCCGGGGTCTGGCGGCCGCCGCCCGCCGGCTGGGGGAAGACCCGCTAGCATTGGCCTTGAACGGAGGCGAGGATTACGAGCTCCTGTTCGCCGCATCCCCCCGCGTCAAAATCCCGAAGAAAATCAGTGGAATTCCCATCACGAACCTCGGTATCATCACCCCCAAGTCCCGCGGCTTGCGCTGGGTTCGGAGCGACGGGACCGTCCTCACGGGGGACTTTTCCGGCTTCCGGCACTTTTGACATCAAGTCATCACGATGAGCGTTCTCATCCTCATATTGTTTCTGGCGATGTCGGCCGCCTTCTCCGGCTTCGAGACGGCCCTCTTTTCGCTCAGCCCCATGCAGCGCTTCCGCCTCAAGGAGTCGGGGGGTGTCGCGACGCTGATCCACCGGGTCCTCGAAAAACCGCGCGAGCTCCTGACGACGCTCCTTTTCGGAAACGAGTTGGTCAACGTGGCCATCTCCATCATCGCCGGCAGCCTTGCCTACGACGTCCTCACGCGCATGCCGGTGCGGTCGGCCTTTCTCGTCTCCACGGCGGTGACGACCGTCGTGATCCTCATTTTCGGGGAGATACTGCCCAAAAATTTCTCGATCCGCATTCCGGTGCTGGCGGCGCAGGTTTTGGTGGTGCCGTACCTGCTCTTTGCCTGGGTGGTTTATCCCTTCCGGATCGTTTTCACCAAGATCGCTGACGGGATCGTAAGACTCTTCGGCGGCGATCCCAAGAAAGGCCGGCGCTTGATCGTCGAGGAAGAGCTCCGAAGCCTTCTCGAACACGGCAAGCAGGAGGGGACGCTGGCGGACTTGGAGCGGACGCTCATTCAGAACGCCCTCGATTTTTCCGCGCACAAACTCTTCAAGGTGATGACCCAGAGGGAACAGATCGTCGCGATCGAGGCGGGGGCGACGCTGGATGCGATCCTGCGGGTCATCCGCGAGAAGAGGTTTTCCCGGATCCCCGTCTATGAGAAGAACCTGAACCAGATCATCGGCGTCCTCTACGCCAAGGAGCTCCTTCGGTACCGTCATGACGGCCGGGACGCGGAGGTCTTTTCCCTGCGGGACATCCTCAAGCCCCACATGGAGGTGTCTCCGGACGAGACGCTCGACCATGTTTTCCAAAAATTCCAGCATTACCGCGTGCACATGGGTGTCGTGAAGGACCGCATGCAGAAGGTCATCGGCCTGGTGACGATGGACGATCTCTTGAAAAGATTTTTCCCGCAGACGTGGTGACGATTTCTATGACTTGGACCGCTCTCATCCTTTGGACCGCCGCCTGCCTCGCCCTCGAAGGGTTCTTCGCCGGGTCGGAGTTGGCGTTCGTCTCCGCGGACAAGCTCAAGCTCGCGCATCGCGCCGCGAAGGGGCACAAGGGGGCGAAGATCGCCCTTTCGCTCGCGCGACGTCCCGCCTGGCTCTTCAGCACGACGCTGCTTGGCCAGAACCTCTTCATCGTCGCCAATTCGACGCTCATCACCTTCTTTATCTTCGACCGTTTCGGCGTGGATTACGAGTTCTTCGGCCTCGCGCTTTCGCCGCTCGTCCTCATCTTCGGCGAGGCGGTGCCCAAGAGCCTCTTTCAGCAGTGGGCGGACCGCCTGACGCCCCTGGTCGCGCCGGTGGTTTACGTCTTCTCTTTCGTCTGCTGGCCGATCGTCTGGCCTCTTTCGAGGCTGACCCTCTGGCTGCTGGGAGGCGTCCAGGGGAGTCTCATGCACGGCCACGAGGTCACCCGCGACTCACTCGAATTCCTCCTGAAAGAGTCGGAGGCGCCGCGGGAGCTTTCGCCCGTCTTCAAGAAGAGCCTTCTCAAGATACTGACCTTCGCCAAGAAGGAGACGCACGAGATCATGACGCCATTGATCGAGGTCTTCAGCCTGCGCGACTCGACGAGCGTGGGTGAGGCGGTGGAGATTTGCCGTGAAGAGGGCTACTCGTCCTTCCCCGTCTTTCAGAAGAGGGCGTACAACATCATCGGGGTCCTGAATTTTCAGTCCCTCCTTTTCGCGAAGGACGACCGCGCGCCGGTGACCGCCCTCATGGAATCCCCCGTCTACGTGCCGCCGCAGATGGGCGTGCAGGACCTGTTCCGGATTTTTCAAGAGAGGAACACGAAGTTCGCCGTCGTCGTGGACGAATTCGGGGGCGCCGTGGGCATCGTGACCCTCGAGGACATCGTCGAAGCCGTGCTCGGCCAAATCCAAGACGAGTACGACGACGAGCGCCTCCACGGAAAACAGGTCGGCCCCTCGCAATACCTCTTCGAAGGGCGGATTCCGGTGGACGAGATCAACGAAAGATTCCGCTGGAGCCTGCCCAAGGGCAACTACGAGACCCTGGCCGGATTCTTGCTCACGCAGTTCAAGAAATTCCCGCAGACGGGCGATGTCTTCCACTTCGGTAATTTGACTTTCCTCATCAAGACCGCTACGGATCGGTCGATCGACGAAGTGCTCGTCGAGATCGAATGAATCCGGATTTGACACAATTCGCCCGCATCGACGATCTGCGCGAGGCCCGCACGGGCGTCCCCGAGATTGTTTGGGGGGAGAACAAGACCCTCGATCAGTTGGTGCCGATCGTCCGCAGAATGACGGAAAAGCAGACGTTGGTCCTCGTCTCCCGCATTGACGGGGAAAAGGGCGGCCGGCTGATGCGCGAGTTTCCGTCGGGGAATTATCATCCGGAGGCCCGGATGTTTTCCCTCCGGCTTCGACCGAGAGAAAAGACGGACACCAAGGGGATGATGCTCATCTTGGCCGCCGGAACGTCCGACATCCCGGTTGCCGAAGAGGTCTTCGTGACGGCCTCGCTCCTGGGAAGCCGGGTGGAGCGCATTTACGACGTAGGCATCGCGGGCATCCATCGCCTGTTCGCGCAGATGGATCGCATTCGGGAGGCTTCCGTCCTGGTCGTGGTCGCCGGCATGGAAGGCGCCTTGCCCTCGGTGGTCGCGGGCCTGGTCGGCAAGCCCATTGTCGCCGTGCCGACCTCGATCGGTTACGGCACGGGCCTGGGCGGGGTGGCGGCCCTGCTGGCCATGCTTAACGGCTGCGCGCCCGGCGTGACGGTCGTGAATATCGATAACGGAGTCGGTGCGGCGGTTGCCGCGCACTTGATCAATCGTGTCTGATTTCAAATCCCGCAAACTGATCGTCCTCGAATCCAACCTGGACGACATGAATCCCGAGTGGTGCGAGATCCTCATGGACCGCCTTTTTGACGCGGGGGCACTGGACGTCTGGTTCCAGCCGATCGTCATGAAAAAGAACAGGCCGGCCTTTCTCGCAGGGGCGTTGGCGGAGCCCAAGCGGAGAGACGTTTTACTCCATGTTTTTTTCGAGGAAACGACGACCCTGGGCGTTCGCGTGACGGAAGCCGAACGCTTCGAGTTGGCCCGAGAATTGAAAAGGGTTCGAACGCCGTACGGGGAGGCCGTCGTGAAGGTGGGCCGCGATGCCCATGGCCGCGTCCTGAATGCTTCTCCCGAGCATGAATCCTGCAAGACCCTCGCCAAAAAGAAGGGCGTCCCGCTGAAAAAGGTCTACCAAGCGGCCCTCAAGTCCTTCAAAATGTAGTCATGGCCGAGAAAGAAATTCTCATTGAAAGCCTGGCCTTCGGAGGCGAGGGCGTGGGCCGCGACGACGGCAAGGTGGTTTTCGTGCCGGGAACGGTGCCCGGCGAACGCGTGCGGGTCCGCGTCCTTTCCGACCACGGCAAATACGAGCGCGCCGAGCTGGCGGGCGTGATCGAGCCCTCGCCGGACCGGGCGGCGCCGCCCTGCGAGGTCTTCGGCTCCTGCGGAGGCTGCCAATGGCAACACGTCGCTTACGAGGCCCAGTTGCGGTGGAAGCAGAGAATTCTCTTCGAAACCCTCGTGCGCGTCGGCCGCGTCGCCGAGCCCAACGTCCTGCCCATCTTGGGGGCTCCCCATCCGTGGCACTACCGCAGCCGCATCCAGCTTCAGGTCGACGCCGGCGGAGCGATCGGTTTTCACGCCCCGAAAACGCATTCGGTCGTGACCTTCGGCGAATGCAAGATCGCGGATTCCCGGCTGAACGCCAAGTTGGAGGAGCTCAAACGCGCGTCTTCCATCGGAGCCGGGGAGTTGGAACTGTCCCTGAACGGAACGTCCGAGGTCCACGTCCGGGAGAGATCGGCCGGACCGGCCGTCTTCTCGCAGGTCAACCGCGCTCAGAACGAAAAACTCGTCGAGGTCGTGATGGACTTCGCCTTCGGGAAGGCGGAAGCGGCCTTCACGCGCAAGAAAAAAGTCGTCGAGCTTTACGCCGGGTCCGGGAACTTGAGCTTCCCCCTCGCGGAAAGGGCCGGGGCGGTCCACTGCGTGGAGGAAAGCGCGGAAGCCGTGAACCGCGCCGAGACGCTGATGAACGAACGAGGGGTCGCAAACATGCATTGGATCGCCGGGCACGCCGAATGGGGATTGAAGAAGCTCTACCGCAGGAAGATCGTGCCCGACCTCTTGGTCCTGGACCCGCCGCGCCGCGGGGCCAAGGAGATCTTGGACTTGGTCTGCGTCATGAAGCCGCGGCAGGTCGTCTACGTGTCCTGCGACCCCGTGACGCTTGCGCGCGACCTCAACCTGCTCACGCGCCGGCACTACAGGCTCGAAAAGGTCCAGCCGATCGACATGTTTCCGCAGACCTACCACATCGAGTCGGTCTCTCTGCTTTCGCTGCGCTCCGAATCAAAGGTGTGATAACATAGAACGATGCGCTCCGGCGGAGACCATTACGGCATCCACCGCGTTTTGGCGCCGCCCGGCGCGTTCCCCCAGGCCGCCGAGAGATTGGACGTCTCCCTTCCGATCTATGCCGATGAAATCCTGATCCGTGTCGACCGCCTGAATCTCGATTCCGCGAGTTTCCGCCAGCTGAAGGACGCGGCGCATGGGGACCTGAGGGCGATGGCGCGCGAGATCCATCAGATCGTCCGGTCGCGCGGCAAGATGCACAACCCGGCGACGAACTCGGGAGGGACCTTGCTCGGGTCCGTCGAGGAGGTGGGGCCCTTAGCCGAAAAGAAGGGCTTCCGGAAGGGGGAACGGATCGCGACCCTCGTGTCCCTGACCCTGACCCCGCTCCACTTGGACGGGGTCGAAGGGATCGACCTGGACAAAGAACAGGTCTCCGTCCAGGGACACGCGATCCTTTTCGAATCGGGGATCGCCCACCGGCTCCCGCCGGATTTTCCGGAGCCGCTCGCGCTGGCTGTCTTTGATGTCTGCGGGGCCCCGGCCTGGATTCCGCAGTTGGTGAAGGTGGGGGAGACCGTCGTCGTGTTCGGGGCCGGGAAGGCCGGCGTACTGGCCGCCGCCGAGGCCCGAAAAAAGACGGGCAAGGGAGGCCACGTCTTCCTCCTGGAGAAGGACGCCGCGGCCGTCGCGGCGGCCCGGCGACTGACGTTCGCCGACGCCGTCTTGGAAGCGGATCTCCTGGATGCGCGTCAAACCCTCAGGCTCGTTTCGCAGGCCACGGGCGCCCGCATGGCGGACCTGGTGGTCAACTGCGTCAACGTTCCGGGCACCGAAATGGCGACGATCCTGGCCGCGAAACGGTCGGGGGCCGCGCTTTTCTTCAACATGGCGACGAGGTTCCAAGCCGCGGTCCTGGGGGCCGAAGGGATCGGGCACGAGACGCGACTCATCATGGGGAACGGCTACTATCCGGGACACGCGGACCTGGCGTTAAACCTCGTTCGCGAGTTCCCGGACCTTCGCGAGTGGTTTGAGGCGAGGTTTGGCGCGTGATAGACTTGAGGCGAAGGCAGGCCCGTCATGACGCACAACGGCGAGTATTGGAGAAAATATCTTCCATGGAAGGACGTGACCCCGGATCAGTGGAACAGCGGGGAGTGGCAGTATCACAACCTGATCCGGAGCGTCGAGGAGCTGGCGCACATACTCCCTCTGACCTTGGAGGAGGTCGACGCGGGAAGGGCGACGGCGGAGGAGTATAAATTTTCGACGACGCCTTACTACGCGAGCCTTATCGATCCCAACAACCCCGAGTGCCCCATCCGCCTCCAGACGATCCCGAGCTTCAGCGAGATGAAGCGAGCGCCGGCGGACATGCGCGATCCGCTCGGGGAAGACGAGAACAGCCCGGTGCCCGGGCTCGTCCACCGGTATCCCGACCGCGTCCTCTGGCTCATCACCACGTCCTGCGCCATGTACTGCCGCTTCTGCACGCGGCGGCGGATCGTCCTCGCCAAGGGGCACAGGACCGAACGCGAGCTCGACATGACAATGGAGTATCTGAGGGCGCACCCGGAGGTCCGGGACGTTATCGTCTCCGGCGGCGATTCCCTCTTCGTCGGAGACAAATACCTCGAAGGCTGCCTCCAAAGGCTGCGCCAGATTCCGACGATCGAGATCATCCGCGTCGCCTCGCGCATCCCCGTCGTCTGCCCCATGAGAATCACGGAGGACCTGGCGGTCATGCTCCGCAAGTACGCCCCCCTCTACTTCATGACGCACTTCAACCACCCCTATGAGCTGACCCCGGAGGCGAAAAGGTCTTGTGCCACCCTGGTCGACCATGGTATTCCGGTTCACAACCAGACGGTATTATTGAGGAAAATAAACAGTGACCCGGTCATTTTACGAAGTTTGTTTCACGAGCTTTTGAAGAACAGGGTCAAGCCGTATTACTTGTATCAATGCGATCTCTCGGAGGGGATCGAGCATTTCCGGACTCCGGTGCAGAAGGGGATCGAGATCATCGAGAGCCTCCGGGGGCACACCTCGGGGCTGGCGGTCCCCGAGTTCGTCATCGACGCGCCGGGCGGCGGGGGCAAGGTGCCCATCATGCCGCAGTACCTGATCACCGAGTCGGACAAGCGGGTGGTCGTCCGGAACTACCGGGGATTTTTGTCCTCCTACACGCAGCCGGAAGAGACCGACTGCGCGTGCTCGACCGCCGATGAGATCCGGAAAAGGTACCCCCACCTGGAGGCCGAGGGACCCGAGAGGCTTCTCCAGGGGCGTGCCGTGGGCATCGAGCCCAAAAACTAGAGGATTTCGTTCGTGTCAAAACTGAATCTCGACCGCGACAAGGTCGAAAGCTGCCGAATCGCCGCGCGGAAGATCGCGCTGCAGATCCAAAACGTCGTCGACCACCACACCACCGTCTCCGTCGAACGGGCCACGCTCCGTTTGATCGGCATCGAAGAGCCCTACAAGGGGAGGCCGCTGGTCAACGTCGTCGTCGATACCCTCCCCAAGGACAAGCTGGCGATGGGCGTCCTGCATTGGTTAGGGCGGGCGATGGCTCACCACCGGAGCTCTCCGATCAGCCTCTGCCTCAAGGCGGCGGAGGGAAAACTCAAGTGGGACGATCTGCCCGAGGCGGATTTCGACGCCATCCGGCGCGCTACCGAGCCGCTCGCCCGGACCGCCGTCCGCAAGCTCGAGGACTCGTCCGAACGCAAGCGGAAGACCCGCGAATCCATGGGCGGGCGCGAGCCGAGGCCCCTCAAGTATTTGATCGTCGCGACCGGCAACATCCACGAGGACGTCGAGCAGGCGCGGGCCGCGGTGACGGGAGGGGCCGATTGCATCGCCGTCATCCGGAGCACCGCCCAGAGCCTCTTGGACCACGTCCCTTACGGGGCGACAACCGAAGGCTTCGGTGGGACCTACGCGACGCAGGAGAACTTCCGCATCATGCGGAAGGCCCTCGACGAGGCGGGCCGTAAGGCGGGACGTTACATCCGTCTCGTGAATTACTCCTCCGGCCTCTGCATGCCGGAGATCGCCGTCCTGGGCGCGTTGGAAGGGCTCGATTATCTCCTGAACGACAGCATGTACGGCATCCTCTTCCGCGACATCAACATGAAGCGGACGTTCACGGACCAGTATTTTTCGCGCCTCGTGATCGCGCACGCGGGGATCATCATCAATACGGGCGAGGACAACTACCTCACGACCGCGGAGTCGTTCCGCGCCTTTCCCCAGGTGCTCGCCTCGCAGTTCATCAACGAACAGCTGGGCCTGGCGGCGAACCTCCGCGAGCAGCAATTGGGGTTGGGGCACGCCTTCGAGATGGACCCGGAGATCGAAGACAGCTTCCTCCACGAGATCGCCCAGGCGGAGATGGTCCGGGAGATCTTTCCCCACCATCCCATCAAGTACATGCCGCCCACGCGGCACATGACGGGCGACATTTTCTTCGGCCACGTCCTCGATAGCATGTTCAACCTGGTGGGCGTGATGACCCATCAGGAGATCCAACTCTTGGGCATGCCCACGGAGGCGATCCACAATCCGCTCCTTCAAGACAGGTTCTTGAGCCTCAAGGCGGCCAACTACATCTTCAAGGCGGCGCGAGATCTGGGTGACGAGATCTCGTGGAGCCCGAACGGCAAGGTGATCCGGCGGGCCCGTTCCGTCCTCGAGGACGCCTACCGTCTCCTGCAAAAGGTGGAAAAGATGGGTCTCATGAACGCGATCGCCGAGGGCCTTTTCGCCAACATGGAGCGCGCGATCGACGGCGGCCGGGGCCTGGACGGCGTCGTCAAGAAAGACCGGCATTATTGGAATCCGGTTCTGAAGCTTCTGGAACGGAAACCCGAATTCCAGGAACATCCGTTTCTCGCCGTCCATCCGCAGGACCGCAGGCAGCGCCCGGAGCGCATGGACGACCGGCGCGGTCGAGGACGGGGCGGCGGCCGCCGCAGGCGGAGGGGTGGAAGGGGAGGCGGGCGTCCCGAGAACCGACAGGGCCGCGAGGGCGGCGTCCCGCCGTCGACGCCTCCGCCTGAAGGGACTCCGACATGAAATCGGAAAAGGTCGAGCGAAAGGACAAGAATCGAGTCAAACCTTACGGCGACCATTGGGACGACGGGAAGATGCAGCTCTCCTTCACGCTTCCCGTTCCGGCGGGGGAATTGGCGAAGGAGGCCGCCCGTCTCTACCTGGAAAGACTCGGCTTCCTTCATCCCCAAGTTTGCTCGATGGAGCCCATGGGCGAGGAATTCAGCTTTTTCGTCGCCTACGGGTCCGCCGCGCCGCACGTCGATCTCACGAAAATCACGCTGCACAAGCCCGCCTTTCCCGTCCTGCCCGCCGAGGAGCTGACGGCGCTGGCGCAGAAGGAGATCCGGCGGAAGATCGTCGTGATCGGCGCCACGACGGGGAGTGACGCGCATACGGTCGGCATCGACGCGATCCTGTCGATCAAGGGGATTTCAGGCGACAAGGGCCTCGAGTCTTATCCCTTCTTCAAGGTGGTGAACCTGCGAGCCCAGGTGGATAATCAACACCTCGTGGACAAGGCCGTCGAGCTCAAGGCCGACGCGATCCTCGTTTCCAAGATGGTCACCCAGCAGGACCAGCACCTCGAGGACTTGAAGGCCCTCTCCAGGATGGTGCGGGACGAGGCGCGCCTGACGCCCCACTTGGTGAAAATCGCGGGCGGGCCGCGCATCGACCACCGGATCGCCCGGTCCGTGGGATTCGACGCCGGCTTCGGTCCGGGCACCAAGCCCTCGGAGGTGGCCAATTTCATCGTGCATGAGATCATCCGCAAGACTTCGGGTACGCCCGCGCCTCGGCTGGAAGGCCACGGTGCGCCGGAAACTCGGCCCAAAAGACGCTCACTATTCGGGTGGTTTGGTGGCCGGGGCCAAGATTCTTGAGTTTTTCGGCGACGCGGCGACCGCCCTTTGCCTGCGCGAAACGAGGGGGCTGAACGAGGGCCTCTTTCGCGCCTACGAGAGC
>DATIGE010000005.1 GCA_035454885.1 bacterium | reverse complement strand
AGCTTCGGACATCGTCGTCGACGATCTCATTTCCGCCCTCTGCAGCAAGATCATTCTCTGCGGGGTGCCCACGACGACCGACACCTGTTTCAACGCCCTGAACGGGCCGGACGGCGACCGGATGACGGACGAATTCGGACTTGCCGAGGGCGCGTTGACCGTCACGCAGCTTCGCGCGGCCCTGAATGCCGGAGAGATCCTTGCCGATTCCTCGCAAGTTTCGCCTTGCGAGACGGCCATCGGATCGGCCGACTGCACGGATGTCGGCGCGAATGTTTCCTCCGGTGATTTTTCCGGCACGGAGAATTTCATTCCGGTGACCTGCGCGGCGATTTTCGCCGTCAGTGACTCCGGCGCCGCACCCTCCAGCGAGTGTC
This sequence comes from bacterium, assembly GCA_035454885.1. Classification (NCBI taxonomy): domain Bacteria; species bacterium. Next base: position 44,272 of record DATIGE010000005.1, on the reverse strand, counting down.
CGTAGTTGTATTCCAAGGAATACGAAAAGGCGCCTCTCCGCGTGGACCTTCTTGACGCTTCGTCCGATACTCGGCGCAGAAACATGGAGGCCCGTATGACCAAATCCCTCGCAACCATCTTCGCAGCCGTCCTCGCCGCACTCGCCGCCGGAGGTTGTAGTTCCAACAGCGGCCCGGGCGGCAAGCCCGGGGTGAAGACCACCGTTGCCGGCCTGACGGCCTTTGAGAGCTGCGAGGCGCTGGGGGACTTTCTCGAATCGAAGTCCGGCGCCAATGAAGTTCCCGCCGGCGGAGGGACGGGTGGCGCCGAGTCGGATGGCACGTTCGGGCAACCGGCGGCGGCGCCCGCGGACGAGGCGGTCACGGTCGAGGAGGCGGACATCGTCAAGCAGGAGGGGAACCGCCTCTACGCCATGACCGCGTTCGGGAAACTATTCGCTTACGACGTCTCGAATCCTGCGGTCCCTCACCGGATCGGCGAGGCGACGCCGGCGATCTATCCCATCGAAATGTACGTCTCTGGAACGGGGGGAACCAAGGTCGCGGTCATCGGCGTCCCCGTCGTCCCCGCCGGAGGAGATGGCACGGTTTCCTCGGATTCCCCGTATTATTATGAGCCGGTCACTCGCGTCACGGTTTACGACTTCGCCGATGCCTCCGCGCCCACGGTCGCGCGCCAGTTCGATTTCAAGGGGAGCTACGGCGATTCGCGCAAGGTGGGCGGGGCGCTCTATCTGGCCCTGCAGCGGTGGATTTCGGAGGGCCCCGTTCCCTTGAAGGACCAGTTGGACGACCGCGACCCGTGCGACCAGGTCTACGTGCCCGAGGAGATCGACGGCGATTTCTCATCCTTCATCACGTGGGACGTCATTGGCATCAACCTGAACGCCCTGGCCTCCGATCCGAACCAGGTGTCCGTGGTCGGATCCTGGGGGTCGACCATCACCGCGACGCCCGACCATTTCTACCTGACCAATCATTTCTACGAGAACAACGAGACCGGCGTTTATCTCTTCGACCTCGACCCCGCGACGGCCGGTGTGGCGCCGCGGGCGACCGCGCGGGTGCCCGGCTCGATCGTCAACCAGTTCTCGATGGATGAGACAGACGGCGTCTTCCGGATCGTCTCGACGAACCGGGCGGCCTGGATCTGGGGTTGGGCGGAGGGCGGAGTCGTAGGCGTCGCGGCCCCGGCTCTGGACGCCGTCCCTCCTCCTCCTCCGACGACGACAAACTACCTGACGACCTTCCGGGCGGGCGATGGCTCCCTGGCGCAGTTGGGGCAGATCGATTCGATCGTTCCGAACGAATCCGTCACCGCGGCGCGCTTCTTGGGCGACCGGGCCTTCGTCACGACCTTTGTCGCCACCGATCCTCTCGTGACGATCGACGTTTCGGATCCGGCGTCGCCGCGGGTCGTGGGCGAACTTCACCTGCCCGGCCGGACCGATTACCTCCAGGCCTGGGGCGCAGACCGTTTGATCGCGATCGGTTCCGCGGACGGTTGGAGTGGCGTGGTGTTGAACCTCTTCAACATCGCGGACCTCGCGAATCCGCAGCTCGTCGAGCAGGAGACGATCCCGAACTCCTACTACTCGGAGGCCCAGTACGAGCACCTGGCCTTCTCATTCTTCGAGGATCAAGACATCCTGGCCGTCCCCGTCGGAACGAACACCGGTTCCGAGCTGGATGTCTACTTGGTCAACCGCGACACGGGATTTACGCGTCTGGGCGCCGTCCATCACGACGACCTGGGCGACTTCGGCGGCTACTCGCCCGCGATGCGCCGCTCGCTGGAAATCGGCGGCCTTCTGTATTCGGTTTCGGAGGCGGGACTCAAGGTGAACGGCTTCTCGGCGCTCACGACGGACCTCTTCGAGGAGATGTTCCCGGGCTTTACGCCGCCCATCTACGGCTGCGACTGCGCAGGAGACGTTTGTGCGTGTCCCGTACCTCTCTAGCCTTTGATCTCCCAAGAGGTGGTTCCGTCAGGGTTGTCCTTGATCCGGACGCCCTTGGAGGAGAGTTCGTCCCGGATCGCATCGGAACGCTTGAAGTCCTTGGCCTTGCGGGCGGCCTTTCGGTCCTCGATGAGCTTGAGGATCTCTTCCTCGGAAATGGCGGCCGTCTTGAGGCCGATCTTCTTCTGGCGCTCCAAGAACTCCTTCGGTTGCGAACCAAAGAGCCCCGTCGTCTCCGCAATTTTTCGAAGTTCGCTCCAGAGAGACGCCTTGGCGTCGACCGATGGTTTCTTTCCCTGATCCAGAAACTTGTTGAGCTCGCGAACCGTATCGAAGAGGCGTCCCAAGACGACCGTGGTGTTGAAATCGTCGTCCATCCCCTCGCGAAGGATCTCATCGGCTTCCAGGATCGGGCCGGCGTCGGGTCCTTCCGGCGCGTCGTAAAAGCGGGCGAGGGTTTCATAGACGCGCGCGAGCGCTTCCCGGGCATTCGTCATGGCATCTTCGGTGAAGTCCAGGGGAGAGGCGTAGTGGGCGGAGAGTAGAAAATAGCGCACGACCTCCGGGTCCCACTGCTCCAAGATCGCCGGGATCGACCGGAAATTCCCGAGTGACTTGCTCATCTTCTCCGCGTTGATGTTCACGAAACCATTGTGGATCCAAAAGCGGGCGAAGGGATCTTTGCCGGTGGCGCCTTCGGACTGAGCGATCTCGTTCTCGTGGTGGGGGAAGGCCAGATCCCGTCCGCCGCCGTGGATGTCGAATTGTTCGCCCAGAATCTTCATGCTCATCGCGCTGCACTCAATGTGCCAGCCCGGCCGCCCCTTGCCCCAGGGAGAGTCCCAGGACGGCTCTCCCGGCTTGGCGCCCTTCCACAGCGCGAAGTCGAGGGGGTCTTCCTTCTTTTCGTCGACCTCGATGCGAGCGCCGGCCTCCAGTTCGTCCAACCTCTTGCCAGAGAGCCTGCCATAACCGCCGAACTTGCGGACCCGATAGAGGACGTCGGCCCCGGAGACGTAGGCGAGCCCGCGGTCCATGAGCCTTTGGATCAGCTCCGTCATGGCCGGGATATTCTCGGTGCAGAGCGGTTCTTGAGACGGGGTCTGGACGCCCAGTTTCTCCATAGCGGCCTGATAGGACGCGATGTATTTTTTGGAAATATCGGACCACTTCTGCCCCGTCTCGTTCGCGCGCTTGATGATCTTGTCGTCGACGTCCGTGTAGTTGCGGACGTAGGTGACCTCGTAACCCGCATATTTGAGGTAGCGAAAAATGACGTCGAAGACGACGGCCGCGCGGGCATGCCCCAGGTGGCATTCGTCATAGGGTGTGATGCCGCAGACGTACATCTTGACCTTGCCGGGCGTGAGGGGCTGAAACTCTTCTTTCTTGTGCGCGAGGACGTTGTAGATTTTTAGGGACATAACAGAACGACAACATGGGCGGCGACAGCCTCGCCCCGGCCGACGGCGTCCATGCCTTCTCCGCGTTTTGCCTTCAGGTTGATTCGATCGACGGAAATTCCCAGAAGCGTGGCAATGTTGTCCGTCATCGCCCGCATGTGCGGGACGAGCTTTGGAGCCTCCAAGAGAAGGTTGACGTCGATGTTTTCGACCTTCAGCTTGTTTTCTTCGAGAAGACGCCGGGCCTCCTTGAGAAAGACGGCCGAGTCGGCGTCCTTCCACTGGGGGTCGCTGTCGGGAAAATGACGCCCGATGTCGCCCAGGCCCAAGGCTCCCAAGATGGCGTCGGTCAGGGCGTGATTGAGGCAGTCGCCGTCGGAATGGCCTTTGGGCCCCTTGTCGAGGGGGAGTAGAACGCCGCCCAAGATGAATCTTCGACCCGTCACCAGCGGATGAATGTCGTAACCCAGTCCGACGCGCATATTACCTCAGTTTCAAAAAGGCCTCGGCGATGGCGAGGTCTTCGGGCGTGGTGATCTTAATATTATAAGGGCTCCCCGTCACGACTTTTACCTTCGCGCCGATCCGTTCGACCAGCATCGCTTCGTCGGTCCCCAAGAATCCATCCCGGGCGGATTGTTCGACCGCCCGGCGGAAAATCTCATGGCGGAAGGCCTGCGGCGTTTGAACGCTCCAAAGGCCGTTCCGGTCGACGGTGTCGACGACGAAGCCGTCGGGATCGGTGCGTTTCGTCGTCTCCTTGACGGGAAGGGCCGCGATACAGCCTCCGCATTCCACGGCTCCGTCGATCGTCCGTTGAATGATCTCCGGCGTGACGAGAGGGCGCACGCCGTCATGAACCACGACGATGTCGCAGACCCCCGCCGTTTCAAATCCCAAACGGACCGAATCCTGCCTCTCTTTTCCGCCGGGCACGACTTTCAGGACCTTCCTCAGGCCGAATTGGGTTGCCAGGCTTCGCACGGCCTCCACTTCGGTTTCCGGCGACGCGACGCAGACGACCTGAACGGAGGGTGTTTCCTCGAAGGCCCGAAGGGTATGGACGAGAACGGGCGTTCCGGCCAGTTCGAGGAACTGCTTCTTGGCGCCGAAGCGCTTGCCGAGACCCGCGGCGGGGATGATCGCGAAGGTTTTCATGCAAATAAAAAGGGCCTGACTCTTTTACGAGTCAGGCCCTCAGTAGTTCAAGGTCGAATTTCGCTTAGGACTTGAAGATCTTCTGGATCTCCTTGAGGACGTCTTCCTCCCCGAGGCCCTGGGCGATCGCCAGTTCCTTGACGAGAAGCGTGCGGGCGGTGTCCAGCATCTTGCGCTCGCCGAAGGAGAGCTCCTTCTCGAACTTGAGGAGGGACAGGTCGCGGAGGACTTCGGCGATCTCGTAGACCGAACCGCTCTTGATCTTGTCCATGTACTCCCGGTAGCGGCGGTTCCAGGTCTGGTTGTCGACCGTGATGTCGCGCTCCTGGAGGATTTCGTAGACTTCCTCCACCTGGTCCTCCCCGATGATCTCGCGCAAGCCCACCGACTTAACGTTCTGCGTCGGAACCATGATCGTCATCCCGTTGTCCAGAATGCGCAGGATGTAAAAGGTCTGTTTGTTCCCGGAAATTTCGCGGGTCTCGATCGCCTTGACCTCACCGACTCCGTGAGCGGGGTAGACGGCCTTGTCGCCGGGCTTGAATTGCATCATGTGGGGGCCTCCTCAGTGAAACCGAATATGAAAATTAGTCGAGCCGTATATCACGATTGACGCATATGGTCAAAAAGTTTTTCCCTCGTTGACACTCTGCGGCAGCTTGTAATACCTCTGCCGTTCCTAAATTCCTGAGCATTACCGGCCAGGTAGCTCAGTCGGTAGAGCGGCAGACTGAAAATCTGCGCGTCGGGGGTTCGATTCCCTCCCTGGCCACAACCGCCAAAAAGAAAAGGGGATCCGAGCCCGGATCCCCCATCCAAGACAGCGCACGCTGCATAAGATTTCTCGGTTCAGGGGCGGATTTGTTGCTCCCTTTTTTTGCCGTTTTTTCGTCTCAAAAGCACAACATTTGACGTACCCGGCCGACAAGGCCCAAGTGCAGCATAAGACTTCTCTACCCTTCGCCTCCCTGGTCCTAGCGTCCCTGACATGCCTGACGGCGGGTCCTCTGAACGCCTCCAGCATCGTCAAGTTGGCGCCCTTGGAGTCTTCCGCAGCCGCCCTTTCCATCGCCTCGGCGGAGGACCTGCCCGAGGGGTGGAAATACCTCCCCGCCCTTGACCTCTATATCGTCGACGAACGGGGCCGCGATCACTTGAACGCCCTCGACGCGGACGGCTCGGTGGAAGAGCGGGAAGAAGACGCCGACATCCAGCTTGAGACCCTTCCGAACGACCCGATGGCCGATTCCCAGGGATGGATCGAAGGCTTTCACGTCGATATCGGCGCCCAAGAGGCCTGGGAGGTCACGACGGGCAGCAAGTCAGTCGTCGTCGCGGTCATCGACACCGGAATTTCCGCCAATCACCCCGATTTGATTCCCAACCTCTGGATCAACGAGGGCGAGATCCCCGGCAACGGCAGGGACGATGACGGGAACGGCTACGTGGACGACGTGCATGGTTTTGATTTCTGGGGCGATGAGGGCGACGTCACGGACGAGAACGGTCATGGAAGCCATTTGGCTGGCATCATCGGCGCCGCGGGCAACGACGGCTTCGGCGTCGCCGGAATCAATTGGAACGTCCGGATTCTGCCGCTCAAATTCACGGACGCGGCCGGCACCGGCTCGAGCGCACTTGCCATCGAGGCGATCGACTACGCAATCCAAAACGGCGCGCGCGTCATCAACGCGAGCTGGACGCTCAAGCTGGACGGCGTGAAGGGGAGCGGATGGGAGAGCAGCAATCTCCTCCGCCAGGCGATCGACAAGGCCGGCGAGGCGGGCATCCTCTTCGTGACCGCGGCGGGCAACCAGTTCAAGACGTATCAAGGGCTCGACATCGATTCCCAGCCCGTCTACCCGGCGAGTTTCGACACGGACAATATGATGACCGTCGCCGCGTTGGATTCCGAGGGCGCTCTGGCGGCCTATTCCAACTACGGACCGGTCACGGTCGATATCGCGGCACCGGGAAGCGGCATCTATTCGACCGGCGCCAACGGGCAATACGTTGTGATGAGCGGCACCTCCATTGCCACGGCCTTTGTCTCCGGCGCTGCGGCCCTGATCCTTTCGGTGGCCCCGGATCTGGACTGGTATCAGGTAAAGTCGATCTTGGTGGATTCCGTCGAAGGGGAGGCCTCCCTCAACGGCAAGATCGCGTCTCAGGGATATCTCAACCTCGCCAATGCGCTTGTGGCCGCGACGGGAGAAGCGATCCCGGCCCCGGCGCCTTCGGTTTCGCCGACGGTTGACGGTGCCTCTTCCGCGTTTTCCCCGTCTCCCTCGCGAGCCTTCGCGTTTCCAGCGGGCGGGTGCAGCCTGATCCAGGAATAAAAAAGCCCCCGAGAGAGGGGGCTCTCCCAGGGGCTTTCTCAACGAACTCAACTGGCAACAGCTATCGAACCGTCGCGGCCGACGCCGTCGGCTTTGCGGCGGCGGGAGCCGAACCGTCCACCGTCACGTGCGGTTGGAGTTTTTCGAGCATCTTGGGGCCGATGCCCTTGACTTCCGTCAGCTCCGACACGGCCTTGAATGGATGGGCCTGGCGGTAGGTCACGATCGCGTCGGCCTTGGACTTGCCGATGCCGGGAAGCTGCATCAGTTCTTCGGCGGAGGCCGTGTTGAGGTTGATGCTGTGGTCCGGGGCCTTCTTTCCGCCGGAGGCGGACGCGATCAAGGGCACGAGGACGGTGAGGACGGCCAGGAACGAGAATAGCTTTTTCATAACATCTCCTATGATTCGGACGGTTGTTGGGTTTTTTGAGGGAATGCCTTCCGGTCGCGGATCTGCAGTCGGCCGTTCAAAGGAATCGCGTCCAGGACGACGTTGATCGAATTGTCCCGATTGACGAATCCGATGCCGACCTTGGTCCAGCGGTCCTTCCCCTCCGGCGTGTTCTGCGGACGATCCACGATGGTGAAGACGTCCTTCAATGTGATCGATTCTTTCATACGATCTCCTACGATTGTTTTGGCCCCCCGCGGTGAGACCGACAGGCGTAGGAGCAAGACGCGTGCCAGGGTTTTTCAAGCGTGGCGGACGGGAAAGGGGTTCGGAAAATCGGACGGGGGCGTTACTGTTTCCGGTCGATCACGTACGAGGCCAGCGCGAGGAGGGCCTCTTTTTCCATGCTGGGCTTGAAAGGGTGGAGGGCGTCCTTGGCCTTTTGGACGTAGGAACGTGCGAAGTTCAAGGTGTTCTCGATGCCACCGTAGCGGTTGATGATGCCGATGACGTCCCGGAGACGGGCGTCGTCCAGGTTTTCGGCGATGAGCACGTCCTTGATATGGCGCCTCTCGTCGTTGCTGCAATGCCGGAGGGCGGTGATCAGGGGGAGCGTGAGTTTCCCCTCGCGCAGGTCGGTGCCTTGCGTTTTGCCGAAATCGTCGTCGGAGACGTAGTCCAGCACGTCGTCGGCCAACTGGAACGCCACGCCGAGGCTCCGTCCGTATTCGCCCAGGGCCGCGACGTACTCCTCCGAGACGTTCCCCAAAATGCCGCCGATGGCGCAGGCCGTGGCCATGAGGACGGCCGTCTTGTCGGTGACGATCTTGAGGTAATCCTCCTCGCTCGTGCCGAGATCGTTTGACTTGGCGATCTCCAAAATTTCGCCTTCGGTGGTGGAGAGCATGGCCTTGGTGACCAAGTGAATGATCTTCAAATTGCCCGTCCCAACGAGGAGCGCCGAGGCCTGGCAGTAGAAAAAGTCTCCCACGAGGACGGCGACCTGGTTGCCCCACTTGTTGTTGGCCGAAGACTTGCCGCGGCGGAGCTTGGCATTGTCGATGACGTCGTCGTGCATGAGCGTCGCCGTGTGAAAGAACTCCATGGCCGCGGCGCAGTCGGTCACCTTCGGCCCCGAGGCGCCCGCGAGCCGCGAGGAAAAGAGACAGAGCATGGGGCGAAGCCTCTTGCCGCCGTTTTTGATGACGTACTCGGCGATGGAGGTGACGTAGGCCACCGTCGAGGCCGTATGACGCTGGATGACGGCCTCCACGTCGGCCAGGTCCTTCTTGATCGGCAGACAGATTTCCTCGAGATGCACGTTTCAGAACCTCCAATACATCACAATGCCCTGAATCGCACCCGTAGGGTGCGGTGGCGGACTTAGCTTTTCCGATGAATTCTTGTCAAAAGCTATTAATCAGGCCAATGCCTGATTAATACTGGTCAGATTGGTTAAATGAATTTCATGGTCTGACCTGTAATTCCCGGCTATTCTCCCGCCCACCATGCCTCGCGGCGTCCTACTCATTCACGGCTTTACGGCCACGCCCGCCTGTCTGGATTCGTTGCGCCGGCCCCTCGAGGAAACGGGTTTCCTCGTCGAGGCGCCGCTCCTGGCCGGTCACGGGACGAGCGCCCGGGACCTCCGCCGGACGACCTGGCGCCAGTGGTACCAGGGCGTTCTCGCGGCGTATGGGGCGCTGGAGAAGAAGACGGACGATGTGTGCGTGGCCGGCCAATCCCTCGGGGGATTGCTTGCCTTGAAGCTTGCCTCCGAACGCCGCGTCCGGCGCCTGGCCCTGCTCGCGACCCCGATTCTCTTCGAGGGATTTGTTCTCAACCGGCTGTTGCCGTTCATCGCAACGTCGCCGCTCCGGCACCTGTACGCCTATCAACCGAAGCTTCTGGGGCCCGCCATCGGCGATCCGGAAGGGCGGAAGGTGTTCGAGAGCTACTTTTGGATGCCGGTCGCGGGCGTGATGGAGATCTTGCGCCTTCAAGATGACGTACGCCCGCGGCTTGGGTCCGTGACGGCTCCGGCCTTGATCGTCCATTCCCCGCGTGATACCACCGCGCCCTATGCGAGTGTGGCGTATTTGGAAAAACATCTCGGTTCGAAGACGGTTCGGACCGTCACGCTCGAGAGATCCAATCACGTATTGACCCTGGATTACGAGAAGGACCTCGTCGCGCGCGAGGTCATCAATTTCTTCGGAGGCACAAGGTGAAAGACATCGTCATGGCGATCGACCAGGGAACGACGGGGACGACGGTCCTCCTGGTCGACCGCGACATCAACATCCTCGCCAAGGTCAACAACGAGTTTCCCCAACACTACCCCCAGCCCGGCTGGGTCGAGCACGATCCGGAGGAGATCTGGGCGAGCACGGTGAAAACGATCGAAGAGGCCGTCCGCGCCGCGGACGTCGATCCCGGCCGCATCGCGGCGATCGGCATCACCAACCAGCGGGAGACGACGGTCGTGTGGGACCGCACGACGGGCCAGCCCATCCACAAGGCCATCGTCTGGCAGGACCGCCGCACCGCGCCCCTCTGCGAAAAACTCAAGAAGAGGAAGCTGGAGCCCAAGATCAAGGGCAAGACGGGATTGGTGCTCGACGCCTATTTCTCCGGGACGAAGATCGCCTGGTTGTTGGACCACGTCCCCGGCGCCCGCCAGCGCGCGACGAATGGGGAGCTCGCCTTCGGCACGATCGACACGTTTCTGACCTGGAGGCTCACCGGCGGCAAGGTGCACGTGACGGACGTCTCCAACGCCTCGCGGACACTCCTGATGAACCTGAAGACGCTCGAATGGGACAGGGAATTGCTCCAGATCTTCCGCATCCCCGCGTCGATCCTGCCGCTCATTCAATCGTCCTCCGAGGTCTACGGCCACACCTCCGGCGTCGACGGGCTCCCGGACGGAATCCCCGTGGCGGGGATCGCGGGCGACCAACAGGCGGCACTCTTCGGCCAGGCCTGCTTCTCGGCGGGAGAGGCCAAGTGCACCTACGGGACGGGCTCTTTTCTCGTGATGAACACGGGCAAGAAGATCGTTCACTCGAAGTTCGGGATGTTGACGACCGTGGCGTGGAAGCTCAACGGGCAGGTTTCCTACGCCATCGAAGGCAGCGCCTTCATCGCGGGCGCGGCCGTCCAGTGGCTCCGGGACGGGCTCAAGATCATTCACAGATCTTCGGAGATTGAGGCTCTCGCCTCAACCGTCGCCGATTCGGCCGGGGTTGTGTTCGTCCCGGCCTTTGTCGGGCTGGGCGCCCCGCATTGGAACCCCGACGCGCGCGGGACGATCTCCGGGCTGACCCGTGGGACGACCGCCGCCCACATCGCCCGCGCTTGCCTCGAGGGCATCGCCTTCCTGCAAAAAGACATCGTGGACGCGATGCAGAAGGACGTGGGGATGAAGCTCAAGGTCTTGAGGGTCGACGGCGGGGCCTGCGTCAACAACTTGCTGATGCAGTTCCAATCGGACATCTTAGGCGTCAAGCTCGTGCGTCCCAAGATGATCGAGACGACGGGCCTGGGCGCCGCCTTCCTGGCAGGGCTTGCGGTCGGCCTCTGGAAGGACGAGAAGGAGATTTCGTCGCATTGGAGGGAAGACAAGACCTTCCTGCCGCTCATGCCGAAGAAGCAGGTGGCCTTTCAGTTCGAACGCTGGAACGCGGCGGTGAAGAGGGCCTAGGTCATGCGTCCTTTCAGGAGACTTGCCAGTCTCTTGGCCAAGTTCCAGTTTCCCTGAAAAGAGGGTTTGTCGAAGACATACGAGAGGGGATCCAAGTCGCCCGAGAACGCCTTTCGGGCGGCGGACTCCGAGAGGGAGATGGTGCAGTCGGGCGTCACGCCGGGCATGGCGCGATCGATGATCCCATCGGGGAATTTAACGAACCAGGTTTCGCTGGAACCTCCCTCACCCTCGATGTTGATTTTGAAGGTTCCCTGGAGTGACGCGAAGTCCCCGGCGTGATCCTTCAGGAGTTTTGGAAGTCGTTGAGTGAAGAAGTTTTCGGGCGTCGCCGTATCCGGAGACTTGCCGTAGAGGAGGGCGGACCCGCTTTCCAGCAGACGGGTTGCGGACGGATCCATATAAATCTCTTCGTATCGTTTGACGCCTGGACGAAACAAATCCCAGAAGGAGGACTTCAACGACGCACGTGCATGATCCGCGCTTTCATACATGACGATGCGGGCGCCGCGCGCGAGCTCGACCGGTCCGTCGTAATCGTCGCGGATCTTGCGGATCAGTTCCCGGACGAGCTTTTTCCGGTCGCGGGCGTCCAACTCGCCCGTGAAGTCGTCGTCGGACGATTCCACCGTGACTTGGGTCCCGTCGCTGAGCTTGATGCTGGCGCCTCGAATGCCCATGGCTGAGTCTATTTGCAAGCGATGAGCCAAATATAAGTAGTTGATATCATTTATTGATTTAACAAGTCCGATCGTCGATGGTTACAGAATAAACACAAGATGTAACTGTTTGGATTTCTTTGTGACCATCCTTGTGGGCAAACAACTTGTCATGACTGCGGCCGATAAGGGAAATGACGCGGGACGATGCCGTTATGAATCCTATCCAAAGAGCGACTTTTTTGCCGATGACGGCCCTTCTCTTCGAAGGGTTAGCGACGGATTCGACCTCAATCGCCGGATCTTCCGTGATTGGCCCATCCCCCTGGTTCACGGCCAATGAGAGGCATCGTCCGTTCCTGATGGGAGCGAGACAGGGGCTGGCCGCCTCGCTCTTGTCCGAGGATCTCCGGAAAACCGTCGGGGGGGCCCTCGATGCCGCCCGCCTGGGAGCGATTCCCGCGGGAAGGGCTGCGGATTTTCTTTGGCAGACGCTCGCCCTGGACTTTTTCACGGCCGTTCCCGGCTCTTCCGTCGGTTACGACGCCCAAGACGGGATCCTCGAATTTCGCTGCCGAGCCACGTTCCTGAAGTCTCCGACGATTTTCTTCTCGGACCGCCTTCAAGCGATCGGGAGATTCCTGAACCTTCCGTACGCCCTCTATGAGGAAGCGCGGGACGAGGCAACCGTACGTATTCCAACCCTCGGTTTTCTCGAGGGCGAAGCCAACCGTCTTGGGAGGATGGCCTCCTTCGGCGCCGGCGGGAGTGCGGAATGGAGCTATGCGCTCGGAGAAATGCCCCGGGACGACTTCAATCGTGAGCACTTGGAGGGGCGTCAGGCGATCGCCTTGCCGACGGATCTCATCTACCTGTCGCATGCGGGGTGTCTGGTGCATCCATTCATCTTCGCCAAGCATGACGTCTACCACGCCGTCCTCGTAGCGACGCTCCCGGTGCCGCTCCGGACCATGGCGGCCGGCCTCTACGAGGCGGTTCGAGGCTTGCCGCCGGAGTTGAGGGGACTTCCCTTCGTCGATCCCATGATGGATTTTCTGTCCGACAAGGAATTGCCAAGAGGCGCGACCGATGACCTTGTCACAGGCGCCTTTTTCTACGTGCGCGACGACATCCGGCAAAATCAGGCCTCCGATCTCCATCGCCGGTTTCTCGCGGAGGTCCATGCCGCGTGGGAACCCTTTGTCCATGAGTCGCGCCGCGCTTATGTCGCCGCTTATCTGAAAAACCTCCTTTCTTGATTTCCGTCCGGAATTGGGCAAAGTTCCGCCGCGGGAGGTCTTCATCGTGACACGCAAGCTCAACGCCTTCAGCGCCCGTATCACGGAGGACCGCGATCAGCCGGCCTCCCAGGCCATGCTCTACGCCCTGGGCCTTAAGGAAGAAGACCTGCACAAGCCCTTCATCGGCATCGCCTCCACCGGCTACGACGGCAACCCCTGCAACATGCACCTAAACGAACTCGCGAAGATCGCGAAGCAGAGTTGTAAAGACGCGGGATTGGTCGGTCTCGTCTTTCATGCGATCGGCGTCTCCGACGGCATCTCGATGGGCACCGACGGGATGAACTATTCGTTGCAGAGCCGCGAGATCATCGCGGATTCCATCGAGACCGTCATGAACGCCCATTGGTACGACGCGAATATCTCCGTCGTCGGCTGCGACAAGAACATGCCGGGGTCGGTCATCGCCATGGGGCGCATCAACCGCCCCAGCATCATGATTTACGGCGGAACGATCCAGCCCGGCCATTACAAGGACAAGACCCTCGACATCGTCAGCGCCTTCGAGGCGCTCGGCCAGTTCGTGGGAGGCAAGATCGACGAGAAAGAGTTCAAGGGCGTCCTGCAGAACGCCTGCCCGGGGGCGGGCGCCTGCGGGGGGATGTACACGGCGAACACGATGGCCTCGGCGATCGAGACGCTCGGAATGTCGCTGCCCTACAGCTCCTCTCACCCGGCCGTTCACAAGGGCAAGCTCGAGGAATGCAAAAACGTGGGCGCGGCGATCCGAAATCTCTTGGAAAGGGACATCAAGCCGCGGGACATCATGACGCGGAAGGCCTTCGAGAACGCGATGACGATCGTCATGGCCCTCGGCGGATCCACCAACGCGGTCTTGCATTTGATCGCCATGGCCAAGGCCGTGGGGGTCAAGCTCGTCATCGACGACTTCCAAAGGATCAGCGACAAGGTGCCCTTCCTTGCCGACCTCAAGCCGTCCGGAAAGTACGTGATGGAGGACCTCTGCAACGTCGGCGGGGTGCCGGCGGTTCAGAAGCTGCTGCTCAAGGCGGGACTTCTGCACGGCGATTGTCTCACCATCACCGGCAAGACCTTGGCCGAGAATTTGGAATCGTTGCCGGGGCTCTCCTCGGGCCAAAAGGTGATCGCCCCGCTCTCGGACCCCATCAAAAAGTCCGGCCACATCCAGATCCTCTACGGCAACCTCGCCAGGGGCGGGGCCGTCGCGAAGATCACGGGCAAGGAAGGTCTTTCGTTCACCGGAAAGGCCAAGGTCTTCGACAGCGAGGAGGACGCGATCGCCGCGTTGGAAGCCAAGAAAATTCGGAAGGGCGAGGTCATCGTCATCCGCTACGAAGGCCCCAAGGGCGGGCCGGGGATGAGCGAGATGCTGAAGGTGACCGCCGTCGTTATGGGACTGGGTCTCGGCAAGGACGTGGCCCTCATCACCGACGGGCGGTTTTCGGGCGGGACGCACGGTTTCGTCGTCGGCCACGTCACGCCGGAGGCCCAGGAGGGCGGCGTCATCGCAATTTTGCAGGATGGGGACGAGATCACCATCGACGCCGAAAAGCGTGTTCTCACTGTGAACGCCCCGGAGGCCGTGATTTCCGAGCGTTTGAAGACCTGGAAGGCGCCGCCGTTCAAGGCGGCGAAAGGGACCTTGAGAAAATTCATCAAAAACGTATCTTCGGCGTCTGAAGGCTGTACGACGGACGACTAGCTACCACGACGAGCCGTAGCGAGCGCTGTCCCGCGGGAAACGGGGCTAGCTTCGCGGCATAAAGGGGGAACCGTGAAAGAATCGATCTTAACCGTTTCAATCATCATCTCCGTCGTCGCCTCCGGTTGTGGAAAATTGAACGAACTCGACCGGAAGGCCGCCGAGATGGTGCAGGGGGCCGTCAAGAAAACGATCGAGGAAAAGATCGGTGAGAAGATTCCGGATCTGAAGTCCGGGACGCCGCCCTCCCAGCCGGGAGTGGCAACCCCCGAGGCCCCCGCCGTTCTCAAGGCCTCCGAGGATCCGGATCGCGATATGAGGGATGAGCTCAACGGATACGTCGAGTGCATCAACCGCTCCCAGCCGCGCGCGGAAGACAGCTACAACCGGTATCTCTCCTGGGTGAGCAAGGCCGCGGGACCGAACTGCAACGAGCGTTACATCACCTACGGCCTCTATTCGCTCTACGATGACTCGATCGAGAAGTGTAACCAGGCCGCCAAGCGCGGGGCGGAAGGCGCTCCCAGCCTCCCCGATCTGGAAAAGGCCTCGGCGGACCTCGCCAAGTGCAATGCGGAGCTGATTCCTCTCGTGAAGAAGGCGTCCGATTACTACGACCAGCAGGACTTTAAGGACGATGCCTGCGCCAAGGGCAAGGAGATGCATCCGCAGTTGATCTCAACGTTCGAGCGATGCTTTGCGTCGGCCAAGGTCCTGGGCGATGGAGTGGATAAACTCAAGGCCGAGGCCGACCGCCGCGAGATCGCCAGGTTGGAGCAGCAGGGACAGAGCTTCCGTCTCCACACGCTGAAATTGATGCTGGGAGCGCGGGAACTCCTCAAGACGCTCAACACGTCCGGCCAGGGACCGATCGTCGCCAAGGACGTCTATTCGCCGAAATGCCTCGAGGTGGAAAAGAACTTCCAGACCCTCGACGACTACGCCGCGGCCCACAAGGAGGAGTTGGACAAGGCCTTTTGGGGCAGCGCGTTCTTAAGCTCCGCCAAGGAGTTCAACACGGCCGCCAAGTTCCTGCGGCGTGCTTTGGATGAAGGCAAGGACCCGCGGAGCGAGGCCCAATCGTTCGTGGATCAGTACAACCGGATGATCGGCGACGCGAACAACGTGCGGTTCTAGCTTCCATTACGAGCCGTAGCGAGCGCTGTCGGAAGCCCTTCCGAGGCTGTCGACGCCCTCCCGCGGGAAGCGGGGCTAGCCTTTCCGGTACTGTTCGGCCAATTCGAGATAATGATCACACCCGATCGAGGCCCGCTGGGCCATCTCCGGCGTGACCTGGCCCCGCGGCTTGGCGGGGACTCCCACCATGATCGTCCCCGGCGGGACGATTTCGTGTTCCGTCACCAAGGCCCCGGCGGCGATGAGGGATCCCTTTCCGATCTTCGAATAGCTCAAGACGATCGCCCCCATCCCGATCAGGCATTCATCCTCGATCACGCAGCCGTGGATGATGGCGTTGTGACCGACGGTCACGCGCCGGCCGATGAGCGTCGGTCCCTGCACGGTCTCCGCGTGGACGACGGTCCCGTCCTGGATGCTTGTCTCCTCGCCGATGCGGATGAAATTGACGTCGCCGCGGATCACGCAGTTGTACCAGACGCTCGCGCGCGCGCCGATCTCGACGTCGCCGATGATCACGGCGTTTTCCGCGATGAAGGCGGTCGGATCGATCTTGGGGGACTTGCCTTGGTAGGGCCGAAGGATCATGGATTACGCCGAGCGCGCCAAGGGAATCGGGGTTCGGATCCTGAAGAATTCCTCCAAAGAGGCCCTGATGCCCGCGACCCCGAACAGCTTTCGCTTATCCTCGTCGAAGAAAACGCTGAGAGACATCTGACTTGCGCGCATCTCACTCACGGCGTCCCATTTAATGCCGAGGGCTTCGCGGGCCAGGCGGGCGCGGCTCGTGAGGAGACGGCGCAGCCAAAGGAAATGTTCTTCCGTCCCGGGAGGGATGCGTCGGAGACCGCCCTTTTCCCAGGACTTGATGCGGACGGCGGTCTGTTCGAGGCACCGGTTCAACTGAAAGAGGTCGTCGATAACCCAATCGGCCCGCTTGCGATCGACATGATACCAGGGCAATCGGTGCTGTTCTTGCCAAAACCAAGCCGTGTATCCGACGCCGCCCGCCCACGCCTCCTTCTGAGAGCCTTCCTCTACGCCCAAGAGGTCCAGTAAGCGTCTGTAGTGATTGTTGCCGCCTTGCAGGTAATTGTTCGTGATCCGGAGACGGACGCGATCGAGATCGGCTACGCGCGTGACGTCGATCCGTGTGAGATCCTCGGCCATGGGGTTGGTGTCGAATTGATGGTAGCGGGCGTTGGCCCATGTTTGAACGTAGCTGAATAGTTGGGCCGAGCCCACATTGAGGGCGGCGGGTAAAGTGGAAGTCGCGGTCACGCGCTCCTCGCGAGCGGGAGCGGGGTTCTGATGTGGAAGAAGCGACGCAGAGACTCATCGAGCCCGATCGCTTCGAAGATCTCTCTTTTGTCATGGCCGAAGTAGGTATTGATGGACATGAGCGCCGGAAAAAAATCGGCATCTTGAGCGAGACGGACGCGGGTGGAAAACAGGTGCCGCAGCCAGGCGAAGTGTTGCACCATTCCGGACGGCATATGACTGAAATCGGCCTCCTGCCATAAATCCGTTCGATGCGCCGTCGGTTCGAGGGAGCGTCGCAATTGAAACAGCTCGTCGACCACCAGTGTTCCGTGATCCGGGTTCTCGTTCATCCAGGGCAAGTTCTGACGGCGTTCAAAAAACCACGCCCGAAAGGGCACACCCGAGCGGAGGGCCGTTTTCAAGTCGTCCCGATTGACCCCCAAGGCGTCAAAAAGGGCCGCCTCATGCCGGTAACCCCGATGGAGATAGGCATTGGCCAGCCGGAAGCGTAGGGCGTCGCCATGGCAACGGCCGGTGACCTCAATCCGAGTGGGATCCAGGAGGAGGGGGTCGGCGTCCACCTGATGGAGCCGCAGGCCCGCCCAGGCACTTATGTAAGACGACAGTTGCGATGACCCGATGCTCAAAATTCCGGGTAATGTCGGAGACATATGAAGATAGCTTTGTATACCTAAAGTAACACTGTATGAAAAGACTTTTTGGAATGGATCAACTGGCTCGAGGTGGGAATGAATATAACATATTGTTTTTAATTATATTTATAAGATTGCAGGCGAAAACTTTTCATCAGAAATGGTCTCATTTGGATAAACATATGGTCATATAAAACAGGATCGTAGTGACTCATAGGATCGTTCTAAAAACATATAAATTATTATAACTCTGATATATTTATACTAAATTAATGATATTTTTGATCTCGTCCTCAATCGTTCATTTCGGGTAAGACGCCGGTCATCAAAGGACTGGCATCTTCCAGGGCACCCAATCTTATCGGCCAGACTTGACCCCGCAGGTCCTTATGTGTGCTGACCCGGACACGAAGATAATTGGGAGTCAGGCCCTCTTGACAGAGATCTTCTTTCGAATCCTCAAAAAGGACCGGCATCCGATGACCCTCAAAACGGCGGGCAAATGAGGTCCATAGATCCGAAGAGAGAGTTCGAAGGTCGCTTGCGCGGTCATGGACGACCTCGGGAGGAACCGATGCTGACAGCTTGGATGCCGCCGTTCCCGCGCGGGCGCTGAAAGGAAAGACGTGCAAGTATGAGAATGCGGCGTCTTGGACGAGGCGACGCGTTCCGCGGAAGTCCCGATCGGTCTCACCCGGAAATCCCACAACGACATCGGTGCCCAGCGCTCCCTCCGGCATCAACTTGTGAAATTCATTCGCCAGGCGTTCAAGGCGGGCGCGGCGGTATTTTCTTCGCATGACGGCCAAGATCGGATCCGACCCCGACTGGATGGGCATGTGCAGATGAGGGCAGATCTTTTCGCGTTCCGCCATGAGCCTGAGGACACGGGTCGTCACCGTGTTCGGTTCGATCGAACTGATGCGGAGGCGGAATTGCCCTTTCAAAGTCGACAGCTTGTCAAGAAGGTCCGCGAAGCGGGCATTCGAAGTCCGGTCATAGTAAGTGCCGATATTGACGCCGGTGAGGACGATTTCGCGAAAGCCTCGGTCGATGAATGCGTCGGCCTCCTTTAGAACGTCTTCCTGTGGCCGGCTCCGCGCGCGACCGCGCGCGAAAGGGATGATACAGAAAGAACAGACGTAATCGCAGCCGTCCTGGATCTTCAGAGATGCTCGCGTCCTGGATGCGCTGGCGCCTGAAGAGACAAGGCTCTCTTCCGACCATATCGCGCCGCCCCGACCGTGGGTGAGGAAGGCGATCGGCTCTTTGAGCTTGCCGTCGCGGACGTGATCCAGAAATTCGATTAGCCGGTACTTTTCGTGATTGCCGAGAACCAGGTCGACGCCGTCGATCGTGCGCACCGCCTCCGGGCTCATCTGCGCGTAACAACCGGTCACGACGACCCGTCCGCCTTGCGATTTCTTGACGGCCTGCCGGATGGCGTAGCGGCTGTCCCGGTCGGCGTCGCCCGTCACCGTGCAAGTGTTGATGACGGTCAGGTCGACCGGCTCTCCGAACTTGCGGACCCGGTAGCCTCGCTCTCGAAGCCGGACTTCCAGGGCGTCGGTTTCCGCCTGGTTGAGTCGGCAGCCCAGGGTCTTGAAGCTGACGGTTTGAATCGTCGTTTGCATCTTTCGCGGGCCTTATTGTAGAAAAACATCATACCGATAGGTACGATTCATACTTTATTTTGTGAGGGTTTTCATCGTGAAAAACAAAGTGAATTATCGAGGAACGGACGATTACGTCGCCTCCGACGAACTCCAAGAGGTCGTGAACGTGGCCCTGTCCATCGGCCGTCCGCTGCTCCTGAAGGGAGAGCCGGGGACGGGCAAGACGCTCCTCGCCCAGTCCATCGCCAAGTCGATCGGCCGTCCGCTGCTCCGCTGGAACATCAAGTCGACGACGAAGGCGGTGGAAGGCCTCTACATCTACGACACGGTCCAGAGGTTGAACGACAGCCGCTTTGGCGGCGGGGACGTCGGCAACATCAAGCACTACATCAAGCTGGGGAAACTCGGGGAAGCCTTCACGGCAGACGAGCCCGTCGTCGTCCTGATCGACGAGATCGACAAGGCCGACCTGGAGTTCCCAAACGACTTGTTGGCCGAACTCGACGAGATGAGGTTCTCTATTCCGGAGACGAAGGAGGAGATCGTCGCCAGGCAAAGGCCAATGGTCGTCATCACGTCCAACTCCGAAAAGGAATTGCCGGATGCGTTCCTGCGTCGCTGCGTCTTTCATTTCATCGAGTTCCCCGATGAAGCCATGATGCGGAAGATTGTGAAGGTCCATTTTCCCGATTTGGAGAAGAAGATCGTGGATGAGGCCATCAAGAAATTTTACGAGGTGCGGGCGCGTCCGAGCCTCGCCAAGAAGCCGTCCACTTCCGAGCTGATCGACTGGCTGCACGCCCTCCTGGCCCTCGGCGTCGACGCCAAGTCCCTGCAGGAGGAGGTCCCCCTCCTGGGCGTCCTTCTGAAGAAAGAGCAGGATTTCGGGTGTTCCTCGCGTTCTTCTATACACTTCGCGCGTTGAAGGTCCCGGTCGGGACCCAGGAGTGGCTCTACCTGATGGAGGCGCTCGCCAAGGACCTGCACGAGGCCTCGCTGACGCGCTTTTACTACCTGGCCCGCTCGATTCTCGTCAAATCCGAGGCCCTCTACGACCTCTTCGATCAGGCCTTCCTCATGTGCTTCGGCGAGCGCGCGGGCGACGCCGACATCAAGAAGGAGATCTTCGACTGGCTCAACCGTTTCATCGATCCCTCGCAGCGCCCCGAACTGCCTCCGGATGCCGGGAAGCTCGACTTGGAGGAGCTTCGACGGCGTTTCTTGGAGCGCCTGAAAGAGCAGCTGGAACAGCATCACGGCGGGAACTATTGGATCGGCACCGGCGGGACCTCGCCGTTCGGGCATTCCGGCGCGCATCCATCGGGAATCCGGATCGGCGGGCCCGGCGGAGGGCGGTCGGCCGTGAAGGTTGCGGAGGAGAGGCGATTCGCCAATTACCGCCACGACCGGGTCTTGGATACGCGCCAATTGAACGTGGCGCTCAAACGTCTCCGCCGGCTCGATCGAGTCGGCCTCCAAGAAGAACTCAATATCGACAAGACGATCGACAGGACATGCAAGAACGCCGGAGAGATCGAACTTGTGATCGAGCCGCCGCGCAAGAACCAAACCGAGCTGCTGTTGCTGATGGACGTCGGCGGCAGCATGGACCCGTACGCGCGCCTCTGCGAAAACCTGTTTTCCGCCGCGAACGCCTCGACGCACTTCAAGGCCTTCCATCATTTTTACTTTCACAACTGCATTTATTCGAAGGTCTACACCGACATGGAGCAGCGGAAGACGATCCCCACCGAGGAGCTGTTCCGGAGGTTCCGGGAGACCTTTCACGTCATCTTCGTGGGGGACGCCTGCATGAGTCCGTACGAGCTGTTCGCCGTGGGCGGGATGATCGACTACTTCGACCACAACGACACTCCCGGCATCGAATGGTTGAAGCGGATCCGGCGGCACTTTGCGCGGTCCGTGTGGCTCAATCCGGAACCCGAGAGGACTTGGAGTTATCACCCCACGATTCAGGCCATCGCGAAGTTGTTCAAGATGTATCCGCTGAGCGTCGAGGGTCTGACGGGGGCGGTGGACGATTTGAGGCGCTTCAGTGCTGCGCGGACCGCTGGCGTGCCTCGATGACGCTCTGCGTGAATTCGGCGATTCTCTTCACCTTGGGGTCCGATTCCTGCTCGATCGCCTTCGCGAGGAAGGCCTCGTCCTCCGCGGTCAACGAGGGCTGCATGGCGATCGCCCGGTAGGCCTTTTCGCGGATCTCGGGCTCGAACTTCCCTTGGGTCAGTTCCAGCAGGGTCTGGCGCCCTTCCGCCTGGTACTTTTCGTCCCCGGCGGCGAACGTGACCGACCTCCCGATCCCCATGACCGCCTCCGACCGGACCTCCGCGTCGATCGAGGGGCTTTCGGCCATGTCGGTCAGGCGGGTCAGGGCGTCCGGGGTGCGCAGGTTGCCCAGCATCTCCACCGCCACCTTTTGGTTGTCGGGGGACCGGTCTTGGGCGAGCTCGGCGTAATACTTGGACTGGGACTCGGCGTCAGCGACGTTCAGGAGCCGGGCGAGCTCTTTTTTGACGTACGGATCGCTCTCCTCCTTGATGGCCGCCAGGAGCTCTTGCCGCGCCACCTCCGATTCGCGCAGGAGGGGGCTCACTTCGCGACGGAGCTCCTTGATTTTTTTCGAGATTTCTTCCTTTTCCGCCTTATCCGGCCTTTGGCTCTTGTCCTTGGACCGGTCCTTGCCCTTCCATTGTCCCATCCCCGCGAGCGCCTTCCGGAGCGAAGACAGGGTGTCCTTGGGGATCGAGGCGTTGGAGACGCGCGCGGGGGCTTTCGGCTCGGCCTTTTGGGACCAGTCCCACGTCTCGTTGAAGGCCGGCGGGGGCAGCGGCAGCCGTTCGCGTGGCCCCGCCTTGGCCTCTGCCTTGGCCGGGGCCGGCTTTTCTTCCCGGAAAATCGAATGACGGACGGCGAAAAGGGTCCCTGCGACCAGGATCAGGGCCGCGCCGGTGACCATCGCCTTTTTGGACTTGAGAAGACCGCTCATGATTCGTGACCTCCTGCTCGTTTGTCTGTTCCAGGGAAGGAAAGCATAAGGGAAACGCCACGGCAAGGGGGCAAGATCATCTTGTGAAAACCGCCGAATACACTAAAATTTAGGACCTCACACCAAGGGTACGATTCGGACATTGATTTTTGGGAGGCTTCATCGTGACCAGAACCGACGTCGTCGCCGTCCTCTACGAAATCTCCGAACTCCTGGAGCTGACCGGGGAGAATCCCTTCAAGGTCCGGGCCTACCAAAACGCCGCGCGAAGCCTCGAGGGCCGCTCGGAAGCGATCGAAGACCTTATTGCGTCGGGCAAACTGGGCGAGTTGCCGGGCATCGGGGAGCACATCCGCGAAAAGATCACGATCCTGGTCAATGAAGGACGTCTCAAGTACTACGAAGATCTCAAAAAAAAGATCCCGCACGGCCTCCTGGAAATGATCCGCATCCCGGGCCTGGGCCCCAAAAAGGCCAGGTCGCTCTACGAACATCTCAAGGTCGATACGGTGGAAAAACTCGAGAAGGCTTGCCGGGATGGCAAGGTCGCCCAGGTGGAAGGCTTTGGCGAGAAGAGCGCCCAGAAGATCCTGGAAGGCATCGAACACGCCAAAAAGTATTCGGAGCGGCACCTCTACGATGAGGCATGGACCGCCGCGCAGGGGATCGTTTCAAAGTTGAGGAAGAGAAAGGACGTTCAAAAGTGTGAGATCGCGGGGAGCCTTCGCCGATGCCGCGAGACGATCGGCGACGTCGATATCCTGGTCAGTTCCAAGGCCCCGGGGGGAGTGATGGACTACTTTACCCGGATGCCGGAGGTGGAGACGGTCTTGTCGAAGGGCGAGACCAAGAGTTCGGTGAGTCTCAAGGAGAACGGGCTTCAGGTCGATCTTCGCGTCATCGCCGCGAACGAATTCCCGTTCGCCCTTCATTACTTCACCGGCTCCAAGGAGCACAACATCCTCATGCGCCAGCGCGCCCAATCGATGGCGATGAAGCTCAATGAGTACGGGCTCTTCAAGGAGGAAAAGGGCGGAAAAGAGACGCGGATCCCCTGCGAGTCGGAAGAGGGGATCTTCCGGACGCTCGATCTTGACTACATCCCTCCGGAACTTCGCGAGGCCCAGGGGGAGATCGAGGCGGCCGAGAGGCACAAGATTCCGCGATTGGTGGAGGAAAAGGACATTCGCGGCGTCTTTCATGTCCACTCCAACTGGAGCGACGGGACCGCGACCTTGGAGGAAATGATCGCGGAGGCGGAAAACGAAGGCCTCGAATACGTCGGCATCTCGGACCACAGCCAGACGGCCAAGTATGCCCACGGAATGGATCCGGAACGGGTGTTGAAACAGGAAAAGGAGATCGACAAGCTCCGCAAGAAGTTCAAGATCCGGATTTTTTGGGGCATCGAGTCGGACATCCTCGCCGACGGATCGCTTGATTACCGGGACGACCTTCTGGAGCGCTTCGATTTTGTGATCGCTTCGGTCCATTCGTCCTTCACGATGCCGGAGAAGGAGATGACGGCGCGGATCGTCAAGGCGCTGAAGAACAAATTCACGACCATGCTGGGGCACGCGACGGGGCGGCTGCTGCTGTCCCGCGAGGCATACCGGGTCGACATGAAGAAGGTGATCGACGTCGCCGGCGGTCAGGGCAAGGCGATTGAAATCAACGCCCATCCATATCGGTTCGATCTCGACTGGAGACTCGGTCCGTACGCCAAGGACAAGGGCGTCAAGGTGTCCATCAATCCCGACGCGCACGCGCTGAACGAGATCAGGTATTACAAGTACGGCGTGGGAATCGCCCGAAAGGCATGGATGACCAAGTCGGACGTCATCACGGCGATGACGCTGGGACAAATCGAAAAATACCTGGAGCGCACGACATGACCAAGGAGCTTCCTTACCGGTTTGAAAAAACCATGGGCGAGGCGCTGAGTATGGAACCGATCGAGATTACGCCCGAGCGGATGGTGATCCGCATGAGGGTGACGGACGCCTCCCGCCAGCCGGCGGGTCTCCTGCACGGCGGCGCGACGGCGGCTTTGGTCGAGACCGTGGCCTCGCTCGGGAGCGCCATTCAATGCCCGAAAGGGACGATGCCCGTCGGCATCGAGGTCAATTGCAATCACCTTCGCGGCAAGAAGGAAGGGTACGTCGAGGCCGTCGGCGTGCCCGTCCATCGGGGACGGCGCACGCATGTGTGGGACGTGAAGGTCTACGACGAGGACAGGAAGATGATCGCCATCGGCCGTTGCACGGTGGCGATCACGCCGATGGACAAGGAAGAGTGAACCGCGCGATGAGCAAGCACTCCCTGGAAGACGTCCTGCACTTTTGGTTCGGCAACATCCCCGTCAGGGCCGAGGACATCCGTCCCTATGTCGACCACCGGATGCGTCTCTGGTTCGCCGGCACCCCGGAGATCGACGCGGAGATCCGAAAGCGATTCGAAAAGGACCTCCTGAAGGCGGCCCTTGGGGATCATGAAGAATGGATGAAGACCGCGCGCGGAAAGCTGGCGCTCGTGGTCCTCTTCGACCAGTTCCCGCGCAACATCTACCGCGACCAGCCGCGCGGCATTTGGTTCGACCCTTTGGCGCGCGAGATCGCGTTCGCGACGGTGTCGGCCGGGCAAGACCGGGATGTGCCGCCCTTGGAGCGGGCCTTTCTGTATCTGCCCTACGAGCATTCGGAGGAACTGGCGGTACAGAACCGCGGAGTCGAGCTCTTCACGCGTCTGGTGAATGAGGTCTCCCCCGACTGGAAGCCCACGTTCGAGAATTTCCGGCGGTACGCGGAGCTTCACCGCGACATGATCGCGCGCTTCGGGAGATTCCCCGACCGGAACGAGATGCTCGGCCGGGTCTCTACGGCGGAGGAGATTGAAGTTCTTAGGGATTATCCCTTCTAGCGAAGGGACCGCGCTACGCTGGCCCCTTCTGAACAATTCGGATATCAGGCAGGGACCGCAGCATCCCACCGTCATCCATTCCGTAGCCGACGACGTACTCTTTCGGGATCGTGAACCCCAGATAATCGATGAGAGGGCGGATCGCCGGGTCGATTTCCTTATAGAGCAAAGAGCACACCGTCACCGAGGCCGGCTTCTTGGATTTGAGGTGATCGAGAAGGAATCTGAGCGTCCGGCCGGTATCGACGATGTCCTCCACCAGGAGAACATGCTTTCCGGCGACCGATTGGGTGAGATCGAAGTCGATGCGGACGTTGCCGGTCGACCTATTCTTTTCGTAGCTCGAGACGTGCAGAAATTCGCAGTGGAGCGGGACGGAAATGGCCCGGATCAGGTCCGCCATGAAGACGAAGGCGCCCTTGAGGACGCCGACGACGACGAGGTCTTTGCCATCGTATTCCTTCGAGATGAGACTGCCGATCTCGCGGACTCGTTCGCGGATCACTTCCTGTGCAATCAAGACCTTCATCGAGGCAGGATATCAGCGAGGCCCGACGCCGCGGGTCCGGGTCTTGAGCTCCTTGGGCGGAAACGAGGAAGAGTCTTTCGATGAAAGAAAGGGTACGGCCAGGATCGCGAAGAGGACGATCATCGAAACGACTCCCCAGGGAATGGATTGCATAAATAACTCTCTAGCCGGCAGTCTAAACCTCCCGCGCGGAGAGTCAACGCAAGGGACCGTTCTTGGCGGACTTTCCGTATTCAAGAGAATGCGGCCTCAAAGTCGTGGCGTCCCGGGAACCTTCATGTCATAGGCCCTCGATGCCCCTTGGCCCCCTGGTCAACCGCCGGCGCGGGATCTCCCTTGTCATGGGAACCCTTCAGGGGGCCCTGGGCTCCGTCTTTCTCGGCGTCACGATCATCGTCTTCAACGGCCTTCAGATACTGAGCCTCGTCCTGAGGCCGTTTTCCCATCAAGCCTTTCGGCGGTTCAATTCATGGGCGGCCGACACGTGGTGGGGATTTTGCGTCCTTCTCTCCGAGTATTTTTACGGGACGAGGCTCGTGCTCACCGGAGACGACGTCCCGCGCGATGAAAACGCCGTGATCATTCTCAATCATCAATCCATGACGGACATCCCCGTGGTCCTGGCCTTCGCAAAGGACAAGGGTCGGCTCGGCGATCTCAAGTGGTTCGTGAAGGACGTCGTCAAGTACGTGCCGGGCATCGGCTGGGGCATGCTCTTCTTGGACTGTCTTTTCATCAAGAGGGACTGGACCGAGGATAGAAACTACGTTTTGCGCGTCTTCCAAAAAATCCTGAGCCATTCCATTCCGATCTGGCTCGTCTCTTTCGTGGAAGGGACGCGCGTCCGGCCCCCCAAGCTCGCCCAGAGCCGGAAGTACGCCCAGGAAAGCGGTCTCAGACCTCCGGAACACGTGTTGATCCCGCGGACGAAGGGTCTCGTGGCCTCCGTTCGATCGCTTCGCGGCCACGTGGCCGCCGTTTATGACCTCACGATCGGTTACGTGGAGGGCGTTCCCACGATTTGGCAGTGGATTCGCGGGGACGTCCGTCGCGTGCACGTGCATGTGAGGCGATTCCCGATCGCCGATCTTCCCCCGGAGGACGACGGTCTCTCCCGATGGCTCATTCGCGTCTTTGAGGAAAAAGACGAACTCTTGACGGGTTACTATGAACGAGGGAGTTTTCAAAAACCGTGAACGATCGAGGCGACGACTTTGATCCGGAGGATTTGGACCCCGAGGGGCTTCTTGAAGAAGTTCAAGAGCCGATCGCGAGGCCGTCGCACAGCTTTCTGTCGGAGCGTCCGTCGCGGAGGGCATTTTGGCCGGGCGTTGTGTTCGCGCTGATGGCGGCGGCGGCGAGCGTCGCGGCATGGAATGATTCCGGCTTCAAGGCGGACTGGATCGGGAATCCCGAAAAGATCTTTTCCGGGGGCGAATGGTGGAGGCTCTTCACGAGCATGCTGCTCCACTCCGATATCGAACACCTGCTCTCCAATCTTCTCTTCTTGATCCCGTTCGGGGGGCTTCTCACCAGCTATTTTGGTTGGCGGGTCTTCCCCTGGCTGGGGCTCGTGCTGGGGACGGCGACCCAGGCACTCTCGCTCAAGACGTATCCGGACGAGGCGAACCTGTTGGGGGCGTCGGGTCTGCTCTACGTCCTCTTCGGGCTCTGGCTCAGTTTGTACTTCAAGGCCGAGACGCATCTGCGTTGGACGAACAAGCTCATGCGCGTGGTCGGGTTTGGACTCGTGATGTTCATCCCGTCCCAGTTTCAATCCAACGTGAGCTACCGGACGCATTACATCGGTCTGGCCGTCGGGCTCGCGGCGGGCGCCATTTACGGGGCCATCGCTCTCAAAAAGGATCGGGCGGCTCCGCCGTCGCCGCCACGGCCGAGAATCCTGCCCAGACCCGGCGGGACCCTGCATTAGGTCCGGTTCCTAGAATCTTTACATTCGCGGGATTGTCGGGCAAAAGGAAGATCGCGATGAAGACCTTCACCCTTCGCCGCTCCCTCTGGGTGCCCAAACCCCTGGACGAGGTCTTTTCGTTTTTTTCCGACGCCCGTAACCTCGAGCGCATCACGCCCAAGTGGCTGAAGATCGGGAGCATGAAACGGCCCGAACCGATGGTGGAAGGCGCATGCATCAAGCACAAGCTCAAGATCCGGGGCATTCCCGTTACCTGGGTGAGCGAGATCACGGAATGGGATCCGCCCTACGGATTCGTGGACGAGCAGAAGAAAGGGCCGTACCGCCTGTGGCGGCACGAACATCGTTTTCGCGAGGAACGGGACGGGACCGTCTGCGAGGATATCGTGAAATACGCCGTCTTGGGGGGCGAGTTTGTGAACCGTTTTCTCATCGCGCCCGACCTGAAGAAGCTCTTCGACTACCGGCAGGACAAGCTCAAAGCCATCTTGGTCCGCTCGTGAAGAAAACTAGAGGACGACGGCCGTTTCGTCCTGATGGACCACGCGGTTCCGGCCTGTTCTCTTGGCCGTCTTGAGTCCTGTTTCCGCCGCCGCGATCGATGTCGTGAGGGAGTTCTCGACGTCGACGGGCTCTTCCTCGTGCGGATTGAATTCCCCGGAACTCCGCCGGCGCGGCGCGACCAGTTGGAAAGGGGCGAAGCCGATGCTGACGGTCAGCGGGTGTTCCGTCCCTCCATTGACCTTCAGGGGTTTTCTCTCGACTTCCTGGCGGATCCTCTCGGCCACGTTGGCAGCGCCGTCGCGCCCCGAATGCTTCAGGATCAGCACGAATTCCTCGCCGCCCCAGCGGCAGACAAGGTCTCCGTCCCGGATCGACTCCTTGAGGACTTGCGCGACGCGGGCGATCGCTTGATCGCCGGCCTTGTAACTGAACGTGTCGTTGACCTTCTTGAAAAAGTCGATGTCCACCATGAGCACGTAGTGGCCGTTCGGCGCGTCCCCTTTCCGGTTGGCGGAAAGACTCCGCTCCAGTTCGGCATTGTGCCGCATCAAGGCGCGCCGGTTGAGGAGCTGGGTCAGGCTGTCCAGGTCCGCGTTGGTCCGCGCCTGTTCCAGCTCGCCCAGGAGGTGCAGGATCAAGTCGTTTCGTCGAGCGGCCAGGCGCCGGAGGTCCTCCGGAACGTCCAAGTCAATGGATGGTTGCGCCTTGGTCAGGGACTCCGCCTCCTCCATGAGGTTGCGGTGCGCGAGCACCCTGTCCGATTGGGAGACTTCCTCGAAATCGAGCTCCGCGCGCAGGGCGAGCTGACGGCTGAACAGCCGTCTCCAACCGCCGAAGGTGCCGTTCAGCCAGAATCGGAGAGAGACGGTTTCCTTCCGCGTTTGAGCGTAGTGCTCGAGGAAGGCCCTTCCCAAAGGTTCGCCACGATCGTTTTGATAATCGAGGATGTCCGAGGCCTGGCGGACCTTCAGGAGGTCGCTGAGCGTCTTTTTCGTCGGGCTTGAGTCGTGTTCCTTCACGTAGTCGTGGAAGTCGTCGAGGACCTTGCGGCGGACCGAATCGTCCCGGAAGTCGAATCCGATGCCGGGCATGAAGGTCAGGCCATGGCCGCGGGCGTTCATGTCCAGGGCATTGACACCGAGGCGGTGCAGGAAAACGAGGGTGCGCGTCAGGGCGCGCCGGCCGATGCCTTGTTGGATGTGCTGAAGGATCCGTCGGGAGGGATACAAGCCGTAGAGCTGCTCATTCAGGTCTTCGCCCCAGGCGATCCAGGGCTGGCCATCCGCGGGGGGTGGGGGGAGCCATCCATAGAGGCGCGCGGCGATCTCGCCTCCGCGGCGGGTCGCGATTTCGGTGAGGATCGACACGCCTCCCGACTCATCGTGTCTCCGGAGGGAGATGCGGCGCGTAACGTACTTGGGAACGTCAATGGCGAAGCCCTTGCGGATGTCTTCCCATGACAGCGGCCTGCCGAACAGCCCCCGCAAATCGCCTTGCAGGGAGGAGTCGTCCGGGGGGATTCCGGTCCGATCCAAGACGTCCAGTTGGCCGATCGGCGGGTCGTTTTTCTTGTCGGCCTTGTCGACGAATTCCCGAAACCACAGCTCGAGAGGCGTGTCGGTCCGCCTACCGACGATCCAATGAGCGGTTTCCGGGGATTCGGAGAGGGTCTCCCCCGCAGGGCGCGCGGGCATCATGTCAAAGGGGATCGGAGCGGCGTGAACTTCGAAACGGGCTTCCGCGAGCGCCCGGGTCTTGCGTTCCAGTTCCTCCGGCGTGATGGCGAAGGTCTGGACGTGCATGGCCTCCCCCGGCCGGTCGCGAAATGCCGCGGCCTGAAAGATTTCTCTGGCCCTGTCCGGATCCGAACTCCAAATGGCGTGGACCATCCGACCGAAATCCTCCATCGGGTCGACGTGAGGCCGGTGGACTTTGAAGAGACGCGCGGGACCGCGGATCATGAGGCCCGGCTGTGTCTCGGAGTTCAAAGGACGTGTGATGAGGCGCGAGAGTTCCAGGGATGCACGGCGGGGCGTCAGGTCGATCCTCGCCGCGCGGAGGGCACGAAGGGCCTGAGAAATGTCCGAGAGGAGCCGCGTGTCTTTTTTTGCCTGAGACGGGCGCGTGACCAGACGGACAACCTCCCTTTCCACGCGGTGGATGAGGGTCTCATTGCCGTCCGGCTCCGCCTTGAGGATTCCGACGGTGTCGTCCAGGGCCTGGATCCTCGCCTCGAGGGGGTGTCCGTCCCAGCCGACGGCCATGAAATCAAAGGCCCTCAAGTGGGGGGTGAACCCCGGCAAGGCCTGATTCATGAGGACGGTGTAGGGTAGTGGGGTCGTGAGTGTCACTTCGACACCCTATCGACGAAGTGCGTCAAAAGTTGCGGGTCTAAAGGACAATAGTTTGTCCTAAAGTGTTCTATTATGTTGTTTTTTGAGTAGTTTCGGGCCTCTTTAGAGGATCAAATAATCCAGGACCGGCCGTCCCCCCAGAAGGTGTTCTTGAATGATCCTCTCCAGCACCGCCGGGGTGCAGGAGTGATACCAGGTCCCCTCCGGGTAGACGACGGCGATGGGGCCGTTTTGGCAGATTTGGAGGCAGTTGGCCTTGGTGCGGTAGATGCCGCCCGCGCCCAGGAGATTCAGTTCCCGGAGCCGCTTCTTGAGGTACTCCCAGGATTCAAGTCCGGCCTCCTTGGAGCAACACTTGGGCTTGGTCTGGTCGCAGCACAGGAAGATGTGACGACGGATCTTGGGGACCCCCATCGTCTCGGCGATTTTCTTGAGTTCGGTCGGATCGGAGACCATGGAGTTTTTTCTAGATCTCTGATAAGAAGCTGTCAAACAAACGGAGGGGCTCAGATGAAACGCGTTCTTCTGACATTGGGGGTTCTAATGACCATGACGACGGCGGCCGGGGCGGCGGTGGTGACTTCGCCCACGGGTCTCAAATACGAAGACCACAAGGCGGGGACGGGCGCGGAGGCGGTGAAAGGAAAGATTGTCTCCGTCCAATACACGGGTTGGTTGGACGAAAAGGGCGCCAAAGGCAAGAAGTTCGACAGCTCGCGTGACCGCGGGGTGCCGATCGAATTTCCCTTGGGAATGGGCAAGGTGATCCCCGGCTGGGAGGAAGGCATTTCCGGCATGAAGGTGGGCGGGACGCGGACACTCTTGATTCCCGCCAAACTCGGCTATGGAGCGCGCGGCGCCGGCGACGCGATCCCGCCGAACGCGGACCTCATCTTTGACGTGGAACTTGTTGGTGTGAAGTAGGGGCGACACCTAACGACGGTGCTGCTGCGCTGACCTCGTGTTCGCCCTATGGGGACGCATTGACCCCGTCGTATAACATCTTCGCCAATTTGAATTTGTAGTCGAACGGGACGGGTGAGTTCACCAGGATGGCGAAGCGGGCCATCTTTCCGTCGCTCATCGGAAAAAATCCGGCCAAGGTGTTGACGCCCGTCAGCGTCCCCGTCTTGGCGCGGAAAACTCCTTCTTCGCGGGGCAACAGGTCGAGGTGAGGCTCGAAGTGGCGGAGAAGATCCACCATCTGACGCGGAGTCACCGCGTTCTTCCGGGACAGCCCCGCGCCTTCATGGACGTGAAAATTCGTCCAGCCCGCGTCGTTCTTGAGACAATCCCTCAAGACGGTCTGGGCCTTCTCGACGTTCGCGGGAGGACCGAACCGTTCGGCGCCCAGGACCAGGAAAACCTGATTGGCCATGAAGTTGGTCGAGAATTTCAAAAGCTCCCGGACCACGTCTTCGGCGCGCCGCGAAGAGAGATGGCGGTAGACCGGTTGAGCGTTCTTCGGCGCCGCGCCCGGCACGATCGGGCCTTCGACGCGGACCCCTTCCTTCTTGAGGAACTCGCTCAGGAGTTCCCCCACGTAACGCGCGCCCTTGAGGGGATCCTGGCCGATGTTGATCCGCTGTTGACCCGGGGGCAGCCCCTCCGCGCTTTCCACGGCGATGGGCGTGATCGGCGTCTGGGTCTCGGCGGAATAAACCGCCGCGCGCGGGCCGGAGCCCATCTTATGCACGTTCACCGTGTTGAAGTTGGCGATGAGCGCCCCGTTCAGGGCGTCGTAGGGATTGGTCGAGTTCGAGGTCCCGTCGATCTTGATGTCCGGTTCGAAATAGGTGGTGTCGAGGAGGATGCCCTTGACCTCCTTCACGCCCTTCGAGGCGAGCGCGGCCGCGGCGACGGCCAGTTCCTCCGAAACGAGGAAAGGGTCGCCGTAGCCTTTCACGATCAGCCGCTTGTCCTGCGTGATGAAGAAATCCGTGGCAAACCGGAAATCCCTGCCCAGCCGGTCGATGGCGCACGCGGCCGTGGCGATCTTCATCGTAGAGGCGGGAATGAAGTAATCCCGGCTCCTGTGGTCGAAGAGGACCTTGCCGTCCTCCGTCTCCGCGTAAGCCCCGCCGTTTTTGAGGGCCACCGTCAGATGAACCTGCCAGCTGTCTCCCGCTGAAAGGGGGGAACAGGCCAGCAACAGAAGGAGAGGGAGAAAAAGCCGTTTCACTTAGTCTCCCCCCATTCCCTTAAACTTGTCCTCTTCGTGCTTGAAGAAGACGTTCAGCGTCGTGAGACTGCCGTAGCATCGGGTGACGTACTGTTGCATCTCGGCCTTGTCGACGTCGGAGAGCTTGGGGTGGCCGTTGATCTTCTGCTCCAGCACGCGGAGTTTGTCCCTCACCATGACGACCTTGTGAAAGAACGTCTCGATCGGAATCTCTTTCGTTTGCAGGGAGGAAAGGCCCGGTTTGAGGATCACCGTTCCCCCTTCCCACTTGTCGGCCATGGCGACGTTGCTTTCGAGCTCAGCCAGGACGGCGCGTACGACGTCGCGGATTTCATCACGATCCATGGGCACCTCCCTTGAGGACGGTCAGAGATGGGCTAGAAGTGGGCGGACGATCAGCCCTTGGGCGCCGGGGCGGGCTCGGGCGGCTGCGTTCCGGGAGCCGGGGCCGCCGCCGGGGTTTTGAGGCCTTTCATCTCGAGGATCTTATCGATGACCTCTTGGAAGGCGGCGATCGGCTTGGCGCCCTTGAGTGAGACGCCGTTGATGAAGAAGGCCGGCGTGCCCGACGCGCCGTTCTTCATGGCGAAATTGGTATCGTCCTGAATCTGCTTGTCGAACTGGGTCGATTTCATCGCCTTCGTGAATTTGGGCACGTTGAGTCCGGCCTGCTGGGCGAGCTTAATGAGGTTTGGTTCGCTTAAGTCCTGCTGATTCGCGAAGAGCAGGTCGTGATACTGCCAGAACTTGCCCTGTTCATGGGCGGCGAGCGCGGCCTTGGCCGCGGGCAGGGCGTTCTTGTGCATGGGGAGCGGATGCTGGCGGAAGGCGATGCGGACCTTGCCTTTGTACTGCTCCACGAGCTGTTTGGGCGTTTCCGCGGCCCGCTTGCAGAAGGGGCATTGGAAGTCGGAGAAGATTACCATCGTGACGGGCGCGTCGTCCGGTCCCATCGTCGGGGCGTTGTTGAGGTCGACGGTGATCGCCTTCTTGATGCGGTCCTCGAGCGGTTCGGCCTCGGGATTCCGCTTGCGCATCATGTCCTGGAATTGTTTCTCCAGGAACTGAGGATTCTTGTCGAAGAAGGTCTGGATCGACTTCTCCATCTGGCTCGGAGACGGCTCGCACGCCGTGAACGCCGGAACGGCGAGAAGGATTGCCAAAGCGGGGAGAATAAGTTTATTTGTTTTCATGCCCGCCTTTCTACTGGATGAGGGACGTAAATGAAACAAAAAAAGTTGGGGAGGACCAGCGTGGAGGTGGGGGCGATCGGCCTGGGTGCCATGCCGCTCTCTCTGGACGGGCGCCCTCCGGAGGAGCAGGCTCTCGCCGTCATTCACCGCGCGCTCGACCTGGGCGTCACTCTCATCGACACCGCCGACGCCTACTGCATCGACGAGCGCGACAAACACCATAACGAGCGTCTGATCGCCAAGGCCTTGTCCTTGTACAAGGGGAACACGGGAGGGGTCATCGTGGCCACCAAGGGCGGTCTCATGCGCCCGAACGGCGATTGGGTCTCCAATGGCGACCCCAGGCATATCCACAAGACGATCCACGAAAGCTACCAGGCCTTGGGAGGGCAGAGGCCGATCCCCCTTTGGCAGCTTCATGCGCCGGATCCCCGCTTTGACTTGAGCGAGACGCTCAAGCCCGTGCGCGAGGCGGTTGGCTCGGGACTCGTCCGTTTCGTGGGCCTGTCGAACGTGGACGTTCAACAAGTCGAGCAGGCGCGGGAGATCGTCGAGATCGTCTCGGTCCAAAACCAGTACAATCCCTGGCGGCGAACCGCGGAGAAGGACGGTATCTTGGCGTATTGCGAGAGGGAGAAATTGACCTTTCTGCCGTGGAGCCCGCTGGGAGGCAGCGACCGGGTGCGGCGGTTGAACGATATTCCGGTCCTGAGGACCCTGTCCCAGGAGAGGGGCGTTTCTCCGCAGAGGATCGTGCTTGCCTGGATGCTGGCCCGCTCGCCCGCGATCCTGCCGATCCCCGGCGCCTCGAAAAAGCACAACCTCGAGGACTCCGTCGCGGCGGCCGATCTCGCGCTTTCGCCGGAGGACGTGGAGAAAATCGACCGTCAACTGCCTTGACTCGCGCGGCACTGAGGCGCAATCCAAAGGCTTCATGAAGGGCATCGACCTCAAAAAACTCTTGCCGCGAAGGGCGTTGGCCTTTTTGGGGATGGGCGTTCTTCTTTGGCTCGCCGTTTGTCTCCTCGCGGGGCCGTCCGCCGTCTTCGCCTCCATCGGCGGGGGACTCTGGGCGATCGGCACGGTTTTGGCCCTTTCCGCGGCGGCCCTGGCCTTTCGGTCGGCGGCTTGGAAGATCGCCCTCGCCCAGGAGGGGAAGGCTCGGGTGCCTCTCACCGCGGTGCTCGTGTCCTTCTTGGGGATCGGGGGCACGCCCGTTCGCCTGGCCCTCCTCAAGAAGAGGGCCGGCGTCGCCGACGGGGCGGGCTCGGTCGTGACCGATCAGTCGGTGAGATCGGTGGCGGGCTTGGTCTTCGCCGGTCTGGGCCTTTTTTTCGGGTTTCTGTTGGTCCCCGGCAACGGCCTCGTCCGGGGCCTCATGGTGATCGCCGCCTTGGGAGGATTGGGCTACGCGATCGCCGCGGCGCGAGGCCGGCGGGGATTCTTTACGGCCCTTCTCGAAGGGGTTCCGACGCGGATCCTTTCACCGGCCGTGCGGGGACGATTCCAGGAGAGGGACCGATTCTTGAGCCGCTTCCGAGCGGCGCGGCCTGCGGCCTTTTTTACGGCCCTCTTGATCCATTTGGCCGTCTTTGGATTGTCCGCCTTGGAGATCTTTGCGATCGGGCGCGCGATTGATGGGTATTTCCCCGGGGCCTTGGCCCTGGGTTTGGCCGCCTTGATACCGGTCATGCGCCTCGGCGTGTCTTTCGTGCCCGCCGCCTTGGGCGTCTTGGAGGGGGCGGTCGCCCTCGTCTTGGCCCTGACCTTCGGCCTTCCCCTGGCCCCGGTGGGCGTGGCGGTCGTTTTCGTTCTGAGGCTCCGGACGCTTGCCTGGTGGCTGGTGGGGATCGCGGTCACCGGCAATCCCATGCGACTCCTGTTCGCGCGGTAGCCAGACGGGTATAATATGACTATGTCCAAAGTCTCCATCCTGCGTTACCCGGAACGGTCCCGAAGGCTTCGGATCGTGTCCGTTCACGGCGCACCGGGCTCGGGCAAATCGGAATTCCTGCGCGACCTGGTCTCCCGCTGGACGGATGGCGGAGCGATGGTCCATACGCTGACGCTTCCCCCCAAGGACGACCGGCACGCCTGCTATTCCTGCGCGCTCCGCAACCAGATGAAAAAACTCCTGACGGAAGCCGCGAATCGCGAGGCCCGGGTGGTGTTCATGGAGGTTCCCTGCGCTTGGAGCGCGGTGGAGGCGGCCGAAATGCTGGAGGAGTTGGAGGAGACGGGGGGCGATCCGCGGGTCCTGCC
Organism: bacterium; assembly: GCA_035454885.1. Lineage (NCBI taxonomy): Bacteria > bacterium. Next base: position 8,118 of record DATIGE010000005.1, on the reverse strand, counting down.
CGAACAGCAGGCGGTTGTCTCGGTCGTGGACGCCCGTTATTTTTGGGAGGACTTGGAGGCGCCGGAGACGTTTTACGATTCCGTTTCGGCCGCGGAGACGCTCGTCGAGGGCATCGAATTCACGGATCTGATCGTTCTGACCAACGCGGGCGAGGTGGAGGAGGGCGAGCTTCAGGAGATCGAGTCCTACATCCGCAAGCTCCAGAGGCGTGTGGAGATTTTGCGTCGAGGCCGCGACGACGATCTCCTGCTTCTTCTCATGGGACAGAAGCGCTTCGATTATGACGAGACCTTCCGCTCGGCGGTCGTGGACCGATCGCCCACGTGGACCTACGCGCGCAAGCGCCCGTTTCACCCCGCCCGCCTGGACGAGTTTCTGGCCCATCTGCCGGAGGCGGTGATTCGCGCGACGGGCCTGGTGTGGATCGCGACCCGTCCCGAGGAAGCCTTTCGCTTGAACTACATCGCGCCCGCTTTTCTCATGATGTCGCCCGACGAGCCATGGCTGGCCGGCGCGGACCCATTCGACGTCGCCTTCGCCTTTCAACAGGACCCGCGCCTCAAGGAGGTGTGGGACTCCAAGTGGGGAGACCGGCGGAACGAAATCGCCTTCGTCGGGGATGACCTGCCCGTCAAGGACCTGGAGGCGGAGCTGGACCGCTGCCTTCTCTCGGACATCGAAATGCGCCAGGACTGGTCGCGGTTTGACGACCCGCTTTCCGAATGGATCGACCCGCCCGACGAGGATCCGGAGGATTCTCCCCATCACGATCCCACGCCCGCTTCCTGAGGCCGCAAAAAAACATTGACGGGGTCTTCCGTTCCTGGATATCAGTGAAGCCGGGCTGATATTGAAAATGAATTTCAAAATTAATTAAGCACGAAGGAGACCCCCATGAATCGCAAAGCCTCGTTCCTCAGCGTCGCCCTGGCGGCCGTTCTCGCGGCCGTGTCTCTTGCAGCCGAGGCCCGGGCCCCGTCGAAGAAAACGGACTCCGGGGCGGTCCAACCGGAGGGTGGCCCCAGAATCGAGGCCACCGACGAGGAGCTGGAGAAGGAGGCGCAGGGCGGGGAGGAAGGGCTCAAGCGCCTCGGCAATTTCGGGCGTTTTCATCTCTTCGGGTATGGAGAGCTCCACTACAACGGAAAGATCGGTCCCACGGGCAATGAGATCGACTTTCACCGGCTGGTGCTGGGCGTCGGCTATGATTTTGCCGATTGGCTGATTTTCCGTTCCGAATTGGATTTCGAGCACGCCTTCAAGGAGCCAGAGCTTGAGTTCGCCTATTTGGATTTTCTCATCAAACCCTGGGCGAGCGTCCGCCTGGGGGCCATTCTGGTGCCGATGGGCGTGCTCAATGAGCATCACGAGCCGCCGCTCTTCTACAGCGTCGAGCGGCCCGAGCTCTATCGCGTCATCATCCCGACCTCCTGGCAGGGCGCCGGGGCGGGGGTGCATGGAAAATTCGGGGCCGGGTTCGACTACGAACTCTACGGACTCTCGAGCCTGACGGCGGTCAATCTGGATGACACGGGGGCGATCGATCAAAGCTTCAGCGGGAGCGAAGGATTTCATGACGATCACAGCATCGGCGAGGCCCCGGGCCGCGACTTCGGCGCCGCCGGCCGGCTGCAATACAAGGGCGTCCCCGGCCTGAGGCTCGGCACGTCCTTTTTTGTCGGCAATACCGGCCAGGGCAACGGCGCCATCGGAGGCGGTCTGCTGACCATGCTGGAGGCCGATGCGAAGTACAGCTTTCAAGGGATCGACTTGGACGGGGCCTTCGCCTTCACGAATTTGAGCGACTCCGGTAACATCAACAACGTCCTGATCGCCGCCGATCCGACCTTCAGCGACTTTGTCGGAAGGCAAATGCTCGGTTTCTACGTGGAAGGGGCCTATCACCTCCTTCACCACCTCTTGCCGGAGACCAAGCACGACGTGGTTGTCTTCGGACGGTTTGAGGATTTCGACACGCAATTCCGCATGCCCACCGGATTCGCCAAGGATCCGGCCAACGATCGCAACACGGTGACGGCCGGCATTTCGTACCTGCCGATCCCGCAGGTGGCCATCAAGGCGGACTACATGTTCAATTGGAACCGCGCGAACGCCGGCGTCGACCAGTTCAACCTGGGCGTCGGGTTTTATTACTGACGGGAGGGAAAATCATGAAACACGAATTTCATGGGCTCCTCCTCTAGAGGTTGACGATCTTACCGACCCTCCCAGAACATGCGCATACCGTCGAAGGGAATCCCCCTAATCCCCCGCTTCGCAGGTGGTGGGGGGCAAGGGTCCCGGGATCTGCTGGAAGACGTAGGCCGCCCCGGTTGAGAGGATCACCAGAAGGTCGGTCTTGCGGTCGCGATTGTAATTTCCGGACAGGATCACCGCCACCGAGGCCGGCCCGGCCACGCCCTCGACCGCTCCCTCCCAGATGTCCGGCGAATAGAAGTATTTCCGTTGACCGCAAGCCCGGTCGAGGTAATCGGCGTTGTACGAAATCGTGAAGACCAAGTGGTAGGACTCCCGGGTTCCCTCGACCGCCGCCGCAACGGCGGCCCGCCGTCCCGGAAGTTTCCGGAAGGGGACCTCCTTCTCCAGCGCGACCCCCGCCGCCGTTCCGCCGAGGGACTCCGCGTCACGGTCGACGACCTTCGAGATTTTGAACGACTTGTCCAGCTTGGTCCAAGCCGACTTTTCGAAAATGTTGCCGATCGGGATGACCCGAAAATCGATCTCGCTGGCCATGTTCAGCTCCTCAAAGAGTTTATCGGCGGAAGCCGGAAATGGTTTCGTTCCGATGGAGATGCTCTTAAACCGAGAAAATGCTCGAGCGGTGGTTCAGGATCGATTACAAGGTAGGGTAAGGATTTTGGAAATATGGTGTTCGACGCGCCACTTTTTCCTAAAGAAGCCGGCCTAGCGGCTTGCCTCGACCGTCTCCCTCAAGAGCTCGCGAGCCAGCTTCTTGGCGGTCTCGGGGATGGAAGGATCGCGATGCATCTGCCCCAGGACGACGGCGCCCTCGAATAAGATCATGATCTGGCGCGCGACTTTCTTGGGCTGCTTGCATTTCGCCTGGGTGCAGAGAGCCGCCACGAACTCCTCGAGCTTCTCATAGAGCGTCTTGCAGGCGGCCTCAATCTGTTTGTCCTTGCCCTCGAACTCGAGCTTGGCGTTGACGGCGAAACATCCGTTGTAGTTCTTCGCCTCGAACTCTTCCCGCTTCTGATCGAAGAGGTACAGAATCTGCTCCTTGGGGTCGCTGCTCCGTTTGACCATCTCCTTGGAGACGTCCTGAAAAAGCAGGTTTTGATAGTGCTCCACGATCGCGGCGATCAGCTCCTCCTTGGAGCGAAAGTACTTGTAGAGGGTGCGTTTCGAAATGCCGGAATCGGCGAGGAGGGTGTCCACGCCCGTCGCATGAAAGCCTCCGTCGTAAAAAATCTTGAAGGCCCGTTGGATGATTTCCTCACGCTTATTCAGGGGTTCCAAGCTCATTCCTCCCGGGACAGCCTTCTTATAACAAAAAGACTTGACGAAGTAAACCGATAGGTTTACTTAATGTAAACAGAACGGTTTACATCAGTCACTTTCAACAAAGGAGGATTTATGGAACGCATCCCACCCAACCCCACCCCCGACGCCAAATCCAAGGTGCTTCTCGTCGGCGTGAAAAAGATGCTCGGGTTTACGCCAAACCTGTTCACGACCTTGGCGCATTCGTCCTCTTCCCTGGGCTTCGCGGTGGCCGGGTTTACCGGCTTCGGCGAAAGCAAACTGTCGCCAGCCCTGCGCGAGCAGGTCGCTCTGACGGTGGCCGGCGCCAACGCCTGCGCTTACTGCGCCTCGGCCCACACGGCCCTGGGGAAGATGCACAAGGTGGCCGAAAGTGAGCTTTCGCGGAACCTGGGTGCCCTCTCCGGCGACCGCAAGACCCAGGCGGCGCTCACGTTCGCGCGGAAGCTCGTGGACCTGCGGGGCCGCGTCTCGGACGCCGACCTGGAGGAAGTGCGGAAGGCGGGATACAGCGACGGGGAGATCCTGGATCTGGTCACTGTGACGGTGTTCAACATCTTCACGAACTACGTCAACCACGTGGCGGGGACGGAGATCGACTTCCCGAGGATCGAGACGGCAAGGTCAGCGGCGTAGCCGAGGGCCGATTTCCACGGGCAGATCTTCGGCATCATCTTGTGATTTCAAGTTGGGGTGGCGCGCATTCAGTTTCAAAAGAAGTGCATCGGCGCTAACAACCGACTCCGTGGATAAGGAGATCTCTATGAGCCACAGAAAAGTTCTTGTCACGTTGATGGTCTCGCTGACCTGCGCCGCCGTTTCGGGCCGTCTCATGGCCAAGGCGGCCCAGACGGGCGGGGCTCAATGCGAGGAGGCCATCGCTCAGGAAGTGAAGGGGGCGAACAAGGCGAAAAAGGTCGTTTTCGCAAGAGATGCGAGAAGGGCCATCCCCCACGGCCCCCTGACGCATTACGCCGGCAAAGGTTCTTACGTGATGCCCGGCGGAGATCGGACGGAATTCGAATGGTTCTGCGATATCAACGGCGCCTCGGGGAAACCGGCCAACCTCTACTACTCGGTTTCGAAGGCCGACGCGCCCGCCGCGGGTACGCGGGCCACGAAAGACGATGCCGTGGCCGATAAAGCCGCGGCGAGTGAATGCCAAGACGCCGTCACGTCGGAGATCAGGAAGAAAAACCCCCAAATATCGAATCTTGCCTTCCATTCGCCCAAAGAATTTCAGGCGGGGAAAGAGGGAAAACTCTTGGAAGGAGACGGCTCGTTCAAGGACAATCGTGAGGAGGAAAGGCAATTCGACTATCGGTGCATCTACGACAAACTGGACGGAAAAATCACCGCGAAATCTGTCCAAATGAAATAGCTTAGGGGAGCGATTTCTTTTCGAGGAGGGTCACCCGGCGTTTCACTTGACGCAGGTCTTCCGTAAAGATCTGGATGTCTTGGGAGAGAGAGTCGTCAACTTGGTCGATCTTGGCATCCACGGACGACAATCACCGTTGGACGGCCTTGTGCCGGCAACAGGTCACGAGGTGGTCGTTCACCATGCCCACGGCCTGCATGTGGGCGTAGATGATGGTGGAGCCCACGAACCGGAAGCCGCGCTGTTTCAAGTCCTTGCTGAAGGCGTCGGAGGCGGGGGTGGTGACGGGGAGTTGCTTGAGGTGTTTCCAGCGGTTGACCACGGGCCGCCCGCCGACGAAGCACCAGCTGTAGGCATCGAAGCTTCCAAACGTGGCCCGCACCTTGAGAAAGGCCCGCGCGTTGCCGATCGCCGCCTCGATCTTGAGGCGGTTGCGGACGATGCCTGCGTCCTTCAAGAGCCTCGCGACGTCCTTGGGGCCGAAGCGCGCAACCTTGACCGCGTCGAAGCCGGCGAAGGCGCGTCGGTAGTTTTCGCGCTTCTTCAGGATCGTGCTCCAGCTCAGGCCCGCCTGGGCGCCTTCCAAAATTAGAAATTCGAAGAGTTTCCGGTCGTCGTGGACGGGGACGCCCCATTCCTCGTCGTGATAGGCCATCATGAGGGGGTCGTCGTTCGGCCAGGGGCAGCGGGTCGGTGTCTTCATGTCGTGGTCGCCATTCGCGGAACGGTATCAGGAATCTGGATTTCCACGGCCTTCTTCTTCCCGGAGGCTCCCGACGCGGTTATCGTGGCTTTCGGGCCGGCCTCGGAGGCTCGCCATCTATCAAACCGCGCAGAAGCCGCGCCAGAACGACATGGTCGACCAGCGGCTTGTGGAGAACGGCCACATCGGTTCCGAGATCCTTCGTCGCGTCATAGTCACCGGATATCGCGATGATCGGCAGCTTCGAATGGCTTCGCCGTACTCGCGCGATCAATTCGTCCCCGCCCATTTGAGGCATTTTCAAATCGGTGATCATGACCGTGATTTCGGGGTGCCTCTCGAGGATCTTCAACGCCTGATCGCCGCTGTTGGCCTCGAGAATCTGACCATATTTGTAGATCGCCAGCATACGGATGAGGGAGCGCCTGACCAAATCGTCGTCGTCGACCAGAAGGAGGACCTCGTTGCCCCGACTTTCGAGCGAGGTATTGGCCGCCATCATCTGCGTTGAACTGGTGCGGCGGGCGGCCTCGGGGAGATAGACATGAAACGTCGTGCCGACGTTCTCCTCGGTTTCCACGGCAATGAACCCGCCCTGATTCATGACGATATGACGCGCCGTGCTCAATCCCAGGCCGCTGTTCCCGGTTTGATTGACGATCGAGAAGGGCGCCTTGGTGCTCATATAGGGGTCAAAAATCTTCGGCAGCACGTCCGGCGAGATTCCCGTTCCGGTATCGCTCACGCTCAGGAGCACGTAGATCCCGGGAACGGCATTCGGAAAGTTCGGTCGCACATTGAGACGGACGAGTTCCTGCTCGCTGACCGTCTTGCGATCGGTCGAGATCCGCAGAAACCGCGCTGCCCGCCCTTCCATGGCATCGACGGCATTCGTGATCAGATTCAGGACAACCTGCTGAATGTCGGCGGGAGGACCCATGATCCGTCTCGGGATCATCGGCAGGTTGATCTCCAACGGGATCTGGCCCTTCGTGATCGCCTGGAGCGTCCTTTCGGCCAGCAGCTCGTGAAGATCAAAGGGTTGGACGTCACCCCGCGTGTCCCCGAGTCCGCCCCGGAGATAACGAATGTGCTCGACGATGAGCCGAATGTCCCGCGTCATGTCATTGACGAAATCCTGAACGCGTTCCGGGCTGAGATTCCCCCGTCGAAGCTCCAGTTCCAAGTAGCTCAAGTGACCCATGGGGATCATGAGCGCGTTGTTCATGTTGTGAGAGAGCCCCGAAATGAGACATCGGATGGCATCCCAGCGCTGTGCCTGGATGGCATATTGCTCCGTCTGAAGACGTCTTTCCGTATCCGCATAAAACACGAGCGCGTAGGTCCTGTCCCGTGTTCGGCTGATTGTGGCCCGGATATCCATGAGGTGCACGGCGCCATTCTTGCGCGCCATGTGCACGCTGGGCCAATCCAGCTCCCCCGTCCGCCGGGCGCGCCCCAACTTGACGAGAAACTGATCGGCCACCGCCGGCGAGAAAAGCTGATCGGTCGGCGCCTGTTTGAGTTCCTCGGGGTCGTATCCCAATTCCCTCTCCAGGGCCTGGCTGTGCAGAATAAGGGTGGGGCGATCGTTTTCGTCGAATTCGAAAATGCTCAGCGGTTGATTGGAATTCTCAAGGATCAGCCGGTAGATGCTCGTCTGGAGCGTGTGATGTTGCCGGCGAACGGGGCGGTCGGGAGAGGAAACCGGGGGGGCGCCGGCCACGAGAGGATGCCTGCGAAGGGCGCTCGATTCGGTTCGAACCAGCTGCTCCCAGCGTCCATGCATGTATTCGAGGAGCCGAGCCGACTCTCGGTCGCTTGCGGCCGCGATGGGTCGAAGGCCTTCGACCGCTTGACCGAGAGCCGAGACGACTTCCTCATGGGAGTCTTCGAGCAAGGCGGTCAAAGCATTTCGCTCGATCAGCCGATTCAGGGGGTCGAGCGGCGGCGCGAAACCCTCGTTGGTCAATGCATATTGAACTGGCTGCTCGAGATTGCGGAGGACCGACGAAACCGGACTGCCCGCCCCCAATTGCGATGCGGAGAACACCAGCTGGTTCACGAGCAGACGCAGGTGGGCGGTTGGAATGCTGATCATAGCCGCGGCGTCCCGACTTTTACGTCAATCAAGGCCCGATCCGACAAAAGGCTTATGGGGGACTTCGACCCCCTTGTCAAAAGGTTGCGTACGATGATCGGACCGGCCGGCCGCAACGGATCGCCTTGCGTCGGCTGGTTCCCTGGGGTACTCCAGGAACCATGAAGCGGATCTTGACCATTCTTTTTCTCGTGACCTCCATTCCCGCCGGCGCCTCGGAAGGCCAAGTGCTCAAAATGAAGGTCGATCACTTGGCGTGCCTGCGTTGCGCCGACAAGTTCAAGGAAGAGCTGTCCTCCCTCTGCAAGGACTTGACGCTCGACATCCAAAGCGGTGAGGCCGTCTGTCTCTATGAAGACCCCGTGACCCCCAAACAGATCCTCAAAAAAGCCAACAAGACGGGCCTC